>CADDYR010000289.1 GCA_902810765.1 Chloroflexota bacterium | reverse complement strand
GCCATCCCCTCACCAGCCCCTCCTCGTACCTCTCGCCCGAGTACACAGGATCCTCGTGCTCGATCGCCACCCCTCCCTCGTAGCCGATCTCGGAAAGAGCCGAGACGAAGCCCGCCCAGTTGATCTCGCCGTAGCCCGGGATGCGGAACCGGAAGCAGTCCCCGTTCGCCCCTGCCCGGTACCGCCTCTCGGGCAGCATCTCGGTGTCCTTCGCGTGCACGTGGTACACCCGATCCTTGTACTCACGGAGCGCCCGCACGTGGTCTATCCCCTGCCAGTACAGATGCGACGGGTCGAATTCGATGCCCAGGGCACTCGAGGGCACCTCCTCGAACCACGCGTCCCAGGTGTCTGGAGAGCCTCCCATGTTCACCGGCCTGTGGGGCAGCCTTCCCCCGTACCCCATCCAGTTCTCGAACGCCACCCTCATCCCCCTGTCCTCCGCAAGCTCGGACACCGGAGCGAAGCGCTCTCCGAACAGCCTGACGTTCCCCTGCCAGTCGAGCTCGGGATCGAACCCGCTCATGCTCGCCACCACCCCCACCCCGAGCTTCCCCGCGAGCTCGAACACCCCCTCGTAGGACTGCCTCACCTCCTCAGGCGAGGGCTGTCTGCCCGCAAGCCAGTAGTGGGCTATCGCGGTGATCTCCACCCCGTGCTCGGATGAGAGCTCGCGTGCCCGCTCGACCAACGAGTCGTCGTATCCGGAGCCATCACCGAAGGCTCGGGACTGGAGCTCGATGCCGTCGAAGCCCAGCCTGGCGGCCCTCTCGATCTCCTCCACGCTGCCCGCTAGATACCCCAGTCGCATTGGCGAAACCCTTTCTGCTCGGTCTCAGGATATACGAACCGGGAGGCGAATGGAACCGCCCGGAGAGTATATAATGCCCGCGACACGAGACGATCATCGGGAGGTTGTATGAGGCTCGTCACGTACCTGGACATGGAGGAGGAGAAGGTCGGAGCCATCCTCGGGGACAGCCCGCCGAGCTACTCGGTGGTGGACCTCGCGGCGGAATCGGGCGGGGAGCTGCCTTCCACTATGCTCGAGCTGATCGCGGCAGGGCCAGAGGCGCTGACCATCGCCCGGCAGGTGCTCGGGAGCAACCCCAAGAGCAAGTCCACGAACGAGGTGGTCCTGCTCGCGCCGATCCCCCGCCCGCCGCGCAACGTGATGTGCGTCGGCTGGAACTACGCCGAGCACTTCGAGGAGGGGAAGGGCAGGCGCGACGCGGGAGACTCCGGAGACCAGCAGGAGATGCCCGAGTACCCGACGTTCTTCACGAAGCTGCCGACGGCCGTCGTCGGACCGAGCGCCAGCGTGCAGCTCGACCCCAGAGTCTCGACCAAGCTGGACTGGGAGGTGGAGCTCGCGGTGGTCGTCGGCCGGCAGGGGCGCGACATTCCCGAGGAGCGCGCGATGGACTACGTGTTCGGCTACACCATCGCGAACGACGTGTCGGTGCGGGACGTGCAGAGGCGTCACGGCGGCCAGTGGTTCCGCGGCAAGAGCATGGATACCCACTGCCCACTGGGGCCGTGGATTGTGACGGCGGACGACGTGCCCGATCCCCACAACCTGCGCATCCGCTCGAGGATCAACGGCGAGCTGAAGCAGGACTCGAGCACGAAGTACATGGTGTTCAGGATACCGAGGCTCATCAAGGAGCTCTCGCTCGGCACGACGCTCGTGCCAGGGGACGTGGTCCTCACGGGCACGCCCGAGGGCGTGGGGTTCGCGCGCACCCCGCCCGAGTACCTCGAGCCCGGAGACATGATGGACATGGAGGTCGAGGGCATCGGCCACCTCGTCAACCCCGTGGTCGAGTACAAGGGCTGATCCGCCCGAATCATCCGAGCGGAAACGAGTGGCAGGGAGAGATCTGCGCAGGATCTCTCCGCGCTCGGGCGGTATACCAACGGGGAGAGGACGAAGGCCCGGACGTCGAGCGCAGCGATCCGGAGTCGCTGTCGGTCGTGCTCCCGACCCGGCCTGTCATCCCGAGCCGCCCACACCTGCCATGCCGGGCCATATGATCTTGTCATCCTGACGCCACCTTACCCTTGTCATCCTGATGCCACCTACCTATTGTCATCCTGAGCCGCCTACCCCTTTGTCATCCTGAGCCGAAGGCGAAGGATCTGGAAGGGGAACGCCCCGAAGCTGTGTGGAGCGATGATGAGGGTGGGCTCCGCGAGGGAACGTGCGGGGATTCTTCGGCCCTTCGTGCCTCAGAATGACAGTGGGAGGAGAGGGTCTCAGAATGACGGGCAATGGTGAGGGCTCGGAAGGACAGGTGGTGGAAGGCCGACGGCCTCGGGATGACAGTGGGTGGTGGGGTTCCGGAACTACGGACGATGGGGGAGCTTGGAGTGACGTACGGCCCAATTACCGTGGTGAGGTAGTAGCATCCAGGGCGTAGGAGGGGAAGCTATGGACGAGGCGGCACAGCTGCGGGCCGCGGCCATACCTCTGGCCGGGACGGAGCCCGACCTCCCCGAGGGCGACCTCGTGCCGGTGCTCGAGTGCCTCTCCGGCGCGAGGCTCGTCGGCCTCGGAGAAGCGACGCACGGCGACCACGAGTCCTTCGCCTTCAAGCAGCGGCTGATCCGGACGCTGGTGAGGGAGCACGGCTTCACGCTCGTGATCGTCGAGCGCGGCGTGGCCGAGATGGACGCCTATGACGGCTACGTCACGGGCAGGACGGACCAGCTCTCCATCGGCGAGGACCTCTACCCGTGGGTCACCGAGGAGATGCGCGACCTGCTCGTCTGGCTGAGGGAGGAGCACCTGTCGGGCGTTCCAGTGCGGTTCGCCGGGATGGACATGCAGAGCCCCGCCGGCCTCTCCCTCGCGCTCGGGCTGCTCGACGAGGCGAGTGGTCCCGTGCCCGACGCCTGGCGGCGGCTGGCCGAGGGGCAGGACAGGCCGGATTCCTGGCACCGTGAGGCTCTGAAGACATGGCGAGATACCCCGGCCCCTCCGCTCGACCCCGCCGACGAGCGCTCCCGCTGGATATGCCTGCTCGCCGACACCTTCCGGCAGTGGCTGGAGGTCCGCGTCCTGGCCATGGAACCGGACAGCAAGCCGTGGGTGCTCAGGGAGCGATTCATGGCCGAGAACGCGCTCGCTCAGCTCGAGCGATTCGGGCCCGACACGAAGGGGATGATCTGGGCGCACAACAGTCACGTCTCCAGCTGCGACAGCTCGGACGAGGGCTATCACCTCCGCGAGGTCTTGGGTACGGCGTACCGGTCCGTGGGCTTCGCGTTCAGCACGGGACGCATCAGCGCCGGCTCGGTGGGCTCGGACGGCAAGGGAGATTGGAGGCTCAAGGCGCACAAGGCCAACCCTCCTCCCGAGGACTCGGTGGAGGCGGTGCTTGAGCGCGCCGGACTGGACTGCTACGCGGTGGATCCCGGGAGCGTCGCGGCGCTGGGGCGCGAGCTCAGGATGCGGAACATCGGGGCGTACTGCGACGAGTCCTGGGACCACTTCTCGATCAGCTGCGTGCCGTCCGAGTGCTACGACCTCCTGATATACTTCCGCGAGGCTCACCCGTCTCGGGTGCTCCCCGGTCCGTGGGTGGCGCGGGCGAACTGACACGACGGTGGGGGGACCGGTCGGCAGGCGCGATGGATCGGATAGTGCTGGTGTCCGGGCTATGCCCGTAGTGGTCGCGGTCGCGCTGTTCGTCTTAGGTATCGTGCTCGCGGTGTGGGCGACGGGGCGGCTCCTCGAGGGTCTGGTGGGGCTGGCCGACGCGCTCAGGCTCTCGGCGTTCGCGGTCGGCGCGGTGCTCTCGGGGCTGGAGGCCGAGAACGTGGCCGTGGGCCTGGCCGCGGGCGGAAGCCGAGTGTCCTGGGTGGCCTTGGGCACGGTATACGGGGGCGCGATCTTCCTCGCGTGCGTGGCGCTGGGCCTTGCCGCGCTGCTCTTCCCGCTCGAGGCGAGCCTGCCACGAGGGGTGATCCTCGCGTTCGCCGCCGCCCCGGTGCTCTCCGGGCTCGCGCTCACAGCGCCCGTCTCCCCCCGCTGGGCCGGAGCCGTGCTGCTCGCAGCCTTCGGAGCCTCGCTCGCCTACGTGGTGCTCGCCTCCCGTCGCCACAGGTTTCTGGACGCCGACGAGGTCGGGGAGGCAAGGGAGAGGCGCAGGCCGCTTTGGGCCTCCGCGGGGCTGACGGCGCTCGGGCTGGTGGCCATCGGCATCGGCGGGGACATGGTGGCCCGGGGCGCGGAGGGAATAGTCGCCGGGCTGGGCGTGCCCGCGCTCTTGATGGGCATGGTGGTCACCCCGGCAGCGATAGAGCTGGACGAGGTGGTCCGGCAGGCGGTGCCCTCCAAGGCGGGGCGGCACGACGTATCGGCGGGCAACCTCGTGGGCACCTCGCTGTACTTCCTGCTGTTCAACCTCGGGCTGATCACGCTCCTCACGCCCGTGCGCGTGGACCCGCGAGTGCGCGAGCTCGACTGGCCGTTCGCGGTCGGGGTCACCTGGCTCGCCGCGATCTTCCTGTGGCGCGGGCGGGTTGGGCGTCTG
>CADDYR010000288.1 GCA_902810765.1 Chloroflexota bacterium | reverse complement strand
CGTGCTCGAGGGCACGCACTCGCACGAGGGCTTCGAGGAGGACGCCTGGCTCGAGGCGTATCAGGTGCTGTACTGGACCTGCCTGCACCAGGTGGGCGAGGGGCTCGAGTCGGCGGCCGCCCTCGCTCGCGGCAGCCTGTAGTACGGATGGTCCCGCGGAGGGGACGCGAGGTCCGACCTGCGGGGAGCGCGGGAGGCCAGGCACCCGGCCGACCGGCTGGCCTACCTGTGGAGGGCGCTCGGGGCGGCGTGCCGGGCCGCAGGGGTGGAGCCGCGCGAGGTGATCGAGCGCGATCTCAACGACCTGCGGTCCCGGCCCTACATGGCGGGCTACTTCGCGAGCGCGGAGTGATATAATCCGTCAGGAGAATCAGTCGGATGTTCGGCATCGGTCCACCAGAGCTGATAGTCATCATTGTGCTTGCCATAATCCTGCTCGGGCCCGAGAAGTTCCCGGAGGCCGGGAGGGCGGTCGGGAAGGCCATCCGCGAGTTCCGCTCGATGTCGGACGACCTGACGCGGGACTTCCGCCAGCCGCTCGAGGAGATATCCGCGACCTTCAACAGCTGGGACGAGTCGGAGGACGACCGGATCACCGCGAGCGTGATGGAGCAGTCGGAGGAGCGGGAGGGCTCGAGCGAGTACGAGGCCGACCAGCCCCTCGTCCGGGCGAGGAACAAGAACCGGCCCGGCCCGGTCTGACCCGACGGGCCCCTGCCGCCCGCGCGGCGTGAAGCAACAGCGCCTCCCGCGAGAACGGGCGCTGGGTATCGCACGCGTTCCGCGCGACCGGCTGCCTGCGTGACCTGAGCTGCCCCCCACCTGTCCTTGCTCCCCGCGCCACTCACCTATGTCATACCGAGTCCGGGTGATGAGCCTGTCATTACGAGGCCCCTGCCACACCTGTCATTCTGAGGCCCGAAGGGCCGAAGAATCTGTAGACGCCCTTCGGGGCGGCCCCTCACAGATCCTTCGCCTGCGGCTCAGGATGACAAAAGGGTAGAGGGCGCAGGATGACGACGCCTGGTGGCTCCAAACAGTGGAAGGGTAAGTGTCCAACCCGGAATCGGTATTATCCCTGAGCGAAGCGAAGGGCTCAGGATGACAAGCGTAGGTGGAGTCAGGATTACAGTTGGTAGGTGTTCGACCGGAATCCATACGACCTCCGGAACCTTCCGCTGCCGAAGCGCGGCAATGGATTGGTGCGCGGTTGATGAGCTTCCTCGCGGTCATGGTTCTATCGGCGGCTGTATGCCGCCCGGCGAGGGTATGGCAGTGAAGAGGCTGACGATTACCATGGCGGCGGCGACCGCAGTGATAGTAGGCGTGGTGGCGATCCTGGCCATCAGGTCGCAAGCGAGAGACATCTCACACGCGCCGGGAGCGTCCAGCACGACGATCCCGGGTGCGGTGACGAGCACTGTGATTCTGTCGGATATCGGCATCAGGGTGGACCCGGCGCCCGATCCTCCACGGGTCGGCATGCAGCAGGCAATCGCCGTGGCCCGCGACAACGTGGTGGGCGCGACCGTGAGCGGCAGCCCCAGCGCGGTATACGGGCTCGTGTCTCAGATTCACGATCCCGAGCCCGGAGCCCAGCTCCCCGGTTGGCACTGTGGGCAAGCCTGCCTGGGTCGTCACCTTCTCGAAGGCGATGGCAGTGGTGACCGGACCCGTCACCACGAACCCGGTGCCGACGATACCGTCCAGGGCCGTGATCGTAGTAGACGCAAGCACGGGCTCCTTCCTGACGGGCTTCCTATCCAGCACGGTAACGATGCGGGACGCGTACGCGACCGCCGGGCTACTACAGCAGGCAACGCCTACCCCCGGACGTTAGGATCTGCAGGAAGCTGCTACCCGGGCTCACGGATCGTCCTGACTAGGCGAGGAGCAGCTTGCCGAGCGCGATCGACTCCAGGTTGCTCCCTCCCAGGTCCGATGCGGACGGGATGATCACGGGCGCGCGGCCGCCGACGACCGCGCCGGCGATGTGGCCCCCGGCCAGGAAGATCAGCGAGCGGACGAGCACGCTCCCCGTCTCGATGTCCGGGGCGAGGAGCACGTCCGCCTCACCCGCCACCGGGCTCCGAATCCCCTTCACCCTCGCCGCGTCGCGGCTGATCGCGTTGTCCAGCGCGAGCGGGCCGTCCACCACCGCCTCGAGCAGCTGACCGCGGTCGGCCATCTTCGCCAGGTTCGCCGCGTCCACCGTCGCCTGCATCGCCGGGTTGACCCTCTCGAGCGCCGCCAGCACCGCGACCTTCGGCCGGGCGATCCCGAGGGCGCGTGCCACGACGACGGCGTTGTTCAGGATCTGCGCCTTCTGCACGAGGTCGGGCTCGATCGTCACGCCCCCGTCCGTCACCATCAGCAGCCGCGGCAGGTCGGGCAGCTGGATGAGCGCGACGTGCGACCAGATGGAGCCGGCGCGCAGGCCGGTGTCCCTCCGGAGCGCCACGCGGAGCAGATCCGCCGTCGTGATGTTGCCCCTGACCAGCATGTCCGCCTCGCCCGAGCCTGCGAGCCGCGTCGCGACGAGCGCCGCCGACCTGGGGTCGGGCTCGTGCACCACCGCGAGCTCTCGCAGGTCCGTCCCGCACTCCTCGGCAGCCCTCTCGGCTCTCTCGCGGTCGCCCACGACGATGGAGCTCACTCCGAGCAGCTGGCGCGCCCGAAGGGCCAGCGAGAGCGAGCCGGGGTCGTGCCCCACGGCGATGGCCATCGTCGCGCCGGGAGCGCGCGCCCCCGCCTCGAGCAGCTCGTCCAGCGACCTGATCATGGGCCTCACTCCGACTCTCCCCCCTTCCTCGCGACCAGCACGTGGGCCGTGCCGCGTCCGCTCGCGACGGCGTGGTACGACGCGCGGAGCCCGGAGATGGGGACCTCGAACGGGGGCCTCGCCCGGGCCGCCGTGCCGTACACCAGACGGTGGAACCTGATGAGCAGCCGGCTCCGGTGGTCCACTGGCCTGAGCGAGCCGGAGAGCACGACGACGAACGATCCCCCGGGTCTCAGCACGCGCCTCGCCTCCACCCAGGTCGCCGCCTCCAGGATGTAGGCGGAGGGAAAGGTGCACACTACCGAGTCGAAGCTGTCTGCTGGGAAGGGGAGCGATGAGGCCCGAGCGGGCAGCAGGCGCACGCAGTACCCCGTGCTCCTGAGCTTCCCGCGCGCGATCGCGCGCATCTCGGCGGAGGGATCAACCCCGGCAGGCGCGAGCCCGCGGCGGCACATCTCGAGCAGGAGGTCGCCGGTGCCGAACCCGATCTCGAGCACCTCGTGGCCCGTTACGAACTCCAGGGCCGCGGCCTGCCACGCCTCCCACTGTCCCGCGAAGAAGAACCGGCTCACCGGGTCGTACAGTGGGGCGAGGGGGCCGTAAAGAAGGCCGAACACCGAAGGACACGCGGCCCTCCTGATCCTGCCGAGCAGCGTCATGCGTCGCGGCACAGGTCCCGGGCCGCGCGCTGTATGCGCTCCCACAGGTCCGGGTAGCGGTCGAGCCTGAGCACTCTGCCGTCCCGGTCCACGAACGGGTGGACGGTCGTCGCGGTCGCGAGCGGCCGGCGGTCGCCCGGGAGGACGAGGCGGTAGGCGAACTGGATCCGGGTCCGCGTGAGGCTGGCCACGTGGGTCCGGACCTCGAGCAGCTGGTCGTACAGCGCCGGCCGGTGGTACCGCACGTGCAGGTCTATCACCGGCAGGTTTATGCCTCTGGCCTCGGTCTCGGAGTACGGGATCCCGTGGTCCCTCATCGCCTCGGAGCGCCCGGCCTCGAACCAGCGCAGGTAGGCGGCGTGGTACACCGCCCCGCTCTGATCGGTGTCGGCGTAGCGGACTCTGACGTGCGTGCGGTGCTCTCCCAACCGGCTCGGTTTCCTTTCGTCGTCGTGTGCTGTCTGGATAGGAGGTCGTGCGCTCCTACTCGACGTAGTCGGTGAGCCTGTCCGCCACGCCGGGGCGACGCAGCTTCTCGAGCGCCTGCTTCTCGAGCTGCCTGACCCGCTCCCTGGTTACCCCCAGGCTCTCCCCGACCCTCTCGAGCGGGTACACGTGGCCGTCCCGGAGGCCGAAGCGCATCTGGAGCACGAGCTTCTCCCGAGGGGTCAGCGCCCTGGTCAGCACTTCGTCCACGTCCTCCTTGAGCAGGTCGCTGGAGACGCTGTCCTCGGGGCCGCCCTCGCCCGAGGGCACGAACTCGGCCAGGCTGCTGTCCGCCTCCTCCCCGACGGGCGCGTCGAGCGAGACGGGCAGGGGCAGATAGCTCAGGATCTCCTCCACCCGCTCGGGCGGGAGGTGGGTACGCTCGGCGATCTCCTCGGGCGTGGGATCGCGGTTGAGCTCCTGCGAGAGCTCGTTCAGGGCCTTCGTGATCTTCTGGCTCTGCTCGGTGATGTGGGCCGGCAGCCTGATCTGCCGCGCCTTGTCTCCGAGCGCCCTCGTGATCGCCTGCCGGATCCACCAGGTAGCGTAAGTCGAGAACCGGTGTCCCTTGCGCCAGTCGAACTTCTGCACCGCCCGGAGCAGACCTATGTTGCCCTCCTGGACGAGGTCCAGGAGGGCAACATAGG
>CADDYR010000287.1 GCA_902810765.1 Chloroflexota bacterium | reverse complement strand
GCTACCTCGAGGGCACGGCGTCCCTGAACTCGTATGTCTCCCCTACCCATCCTCTCTTGGAGCGGCCCGTCAGCTTCCCGCTCTCTGACCTCGGGCGCCTTCAAAGGTGGATCGAGAGGAGCACATCTGGGCACGGAGAGCCCTGTGTGGGTGCCTTCCGACCTGAGCCTGCAGGAGACATCGAGGACGGAGATGCACGTCTTGGGGAGCTCGCCGTCCTCGTGTTGCTCAACATCGGACGATACAAGGTCGGGGGGCACAACGCCTACAGCGGTTACCAAATTGCGAAAACTGCAGGGGGAATACCGGTCAGCGCTCAACCGATCAGTAGCTACACGGAGCGGCTAGAAGGGGTGCCGGGCTATGTACAAAGCCGAGTGTGGGTATACGAGCGACCGGGTGGAGGTGAGGTCGTAATCAAGGAGCACTGGTACTCCGCATACGGCCAGGAGCCGCACTTCAATACCTACGTGTACGGTCCGGGCGGGACGAAGCTAGCCAATGTCCACACATACTTCCAACCGTAACCGGCCGCCGTTGGTGTATGTTCTCGAGCGGGGGGTTCAGCCGTGGGATGACTATATCCATCCCACGGCCGACACCCTCGCGTCTCTGATAGTCTTCGCCCGAGGGTGTCCCCCCTTGATCTCGTTGTCCAGGGAACTGTTCGATGCTATCGTGATATCCTTCCCGACATCCATCCGATGGTATACGACACACCGACCCCTTAAGGCCCTTGCCGTTAATCGCTTACAGCGTAGACTATTCGCCGATAATATGTCTGCTCCCCCGCCGGGGTTTGCCGACGCCTTTCTGGATGTCGACGGCCCCGACAGTATCCCTTGTGTCGCATCTCGCTTGGTGCTCCCGATCACGCAGATGCATCTGGACGCGCTGTGTTACTATAACTACGTGCTCCTCGTGCTGTCGCCCGATGTCGATCTGATGCCTCGTAATGTCTGCGAGGCGCTGAGACCTTACGACAACGGGTTAGACCGGGGCGCGCTGGAGTCTATCTTATCCAGAGAGCCGGACTGGCTCCTGGCCCGGGTCTACAACGAAGAGCCCGACCAGTGCGCCTGGCAGTTCTACGGATCCGAGGGCGCTATCGAAGAGATAGCGGGCACCCTCGAAGCGTTAGGAGTGGAGGAACTGCGCGATCGAGGTGAACTTGCGACTTTCTTACAGACGCGTGCATAGCCGACGAAGATGCGTCTCACCCGCTCCTTCGTACGACAATAGTTGGCATGCCTGTATGCCGGTTGGACCGGTGCTTTCCCTGCTAGAGATAACTGCCATGAGTTCGGTATTTATCCAAACACTGTAGATCGAGGTAATCTCATTCCCCCGATCTATTCGTCTTTGCCCATCTCGCGCCACGTCTTCGGACTGAGGATGTGGCTGCCAAGCTGGAGGTAGCACCTTCACAAGGAGATAGCACCCGTCCGCCGCGCGCACCCACTATGCCGGCGAGCTGACGGGCGCGACGACTGGGGGCAATAGTACTGACTACAGGTACGACACCGACGGCAACCTCACCTCCTACGGCGGCAACACGCTCGTCTACGACGCCGCCGAGCATTGGACGGGCGGGAGCATAGGCGGCGAGTCGGTGGCCTTCTCGTACGACGGGCTGGGCAGGAGGGCGGGGGCGACGATAGGCGCGTCCTCGCCGAAGGGCTACTGGTACGACCTGTTGGGGCTGTCACTGGAGACGTGGGCGTCGGGCGGCAGCATCGTGTACCGAGGACTCCATCGGGGAGGCTGTTGTCGAGGTGGTACAGCTCGGAGCTGATGGACTACGTGCTCGACCGTCAGGGCACGGCGACGATGACGCTGACCGACACGGGGAGCATCAGGGACACGTATCGGTATACGACCCGTGGGGGGAGCTGGAGGGGAGCACGGGCACGGGGTACAACCCGATGCGGTACGCCGGTACGCACCAGGACACGACCACCGGGTACTACCGGATGGGGGCGAGGTACTACGAGCCCGACGCGGGCAGGTTCAGCCAGGCGGACCCCCTGCCTAGCTCGGTGTTCTCCCCCAACCGCTACGGCTACACCGCCGCCGACCCGGTGGACCAGTCCGACCCGAGCGGGAGGGCGTTCAGCTGCGACGGCCCCTGCCCCGAGGACTTCCAGTCGCTGATAGAGGGGATGAGGCTGTTCTACGGCGGGGCGGAGTCGACGGCGTACGGCGGGGCGTGCAGCTTCAGCGCGGAGACGCCGGTCGCGACCGACCGCGGGGAGAAGCCCATCGGTAAGCTGAAGGCGGGCGACAGGGTGCTGGCGTACGACCCGAAGACATTGAGCGACGCATGACAGAATATATCGCCTCGCCTGAAACTCCGGAGAATCTATGGAATCCCGAACGACAGCAGCCTACAGTATTCGCCCCTGAGCTTCAGCAGTTCCTGCGGGCTGGCTATACTCGTCAAGGCAACTATCTCACCCCCCCGTGAGGAAAGTCATGACAGCTTGGCTCGATCCGTTGGACTTAGCACCATTAGAGGTGGGATCCAACCTAGGCTATATTGGTTGGCCTCTGCCTTGTGAGCGAGATCGGGAGGTCGCCGAGGTGGTTGACCGGCTTGGCCGCGAGTCAGAGCCTGGTGAGCGGCGTGTACCACTCAATCGTGAGCACGGCGTGACCTTGTGCACGTTCGCGGAGCGGATGGCCTCGCTGGCCGTTCGCAGGCACTCTCCTGAGGACCTCCGCCTGGGATTGCTCGCGCTGGCCCTCGCCGCGTCCGTGTCACGCGACATCCGCGACGAGATCGTGGTCATGGCACCGCTGTGGAGGAGTGCTGAGATCCTCGGCCTTGATCCTGTAAGTGAGTTCACCGCTGCGGGTGAGGCGGTGGACGGCCTGGGCGGACAGCAGCTCTTGTCCTTTGCTGCTCGGTCGCCAAGGGACCGGAGCCTTCAAGCGATGGGCTACATCGAGAGCAGTGACGAAGGCGGATTCCGGTACAAGAGGACGTGGTGAGCCTACCACAGAAGTCGATCTACGACATTGCTGAGGGTCTACGATGCCTCCGCCTCAGGCTGAGCTTCGGAGGAGGGCAAGATGGTTGCATCACGGGCTATCATTGATCGCAGGTTGTCTCGGAGCATCTGCCTTGGTCAGTATGGTGTCTGATTGGACAGGCAGAAACAACGAGGTCTTGAGAGTGCTCGCCGCTGAGGCAGAACGGCACCCGGCCTGGGAGCTATACGCTGCCTACTGCCGAGATCGACTCAGGGGGCTGCGCAAGCAAGCCCTCTCTCGTCTCGACGAATTCCTGCAGCAAGCCCAGAACTGGCCGTTCCCTGAGCGTCGTGAGTTCGTCGACTGGCTGTGCAGCAAGCTTGAGAAGCACGGTCCCCTACTCACCGCTCCGCTTCCTCGCCCTCTCTTGCACAGCTTGATACGCCCGACCCTGAGCGAGTGGGCTGAGGCTGATCCCGACGATCCCAGGCCCCATCGCTGGCAGGGAATCTTCCGAGTAGACGACGATGCTATAGGCCACCTCAGACATGCGATCGCTGTAGACCCGACGGAGCAACTCGCAAGAATACGTTTGGCACAGCTGCTCATCTCGCGCCTTGAGCACTCAGCTCATTACCTGCCCGAGTATTACATTGGTGATCCCGAGGAGGATCTGCGGCTCGTGGACGAAGCTAAGCAGCTTGTGGAAGATATCAAGGATGCCAGGGCCCGCGAGCGCCTGAGGAGTGAGGTGGAAGAGATTCAACGATTGATCCGAGCTTGGTTGGAGTTCAAGGCGGAGGGACATCCAGATTTCAAGCAGTGAAGCATCGAGCGGGGGCACGAATACACCATCAGATGGACGACGATATGGCCACCCTCTTAGTGACCGAGTACCGTGACCCGTTAGCTAAGTGGAGAGATACCAGCAGGTGTATCAGATCCGGTCCGAGGCTGACTTGCAAGCCGCACAGCGTGAAGCGGCAGGGGAGATTGTAGGATACAAAATGGACATACAGAGTAGACAAGCGGCAAGGCTGCTGGACGGCCTTGCCGTCGCTGGTCGGCGGCGGCGGCTTGTCGAGCTATCGCACGAACTCGGATTGACGCCTGGAGTAGTTAGGTCGCGAGGAGACCTGAGCTTGCGCAACTACAAGCTGTCGGGCTCGGTGATTGAAGGATACATTGATCTCGAGCTTGCTGATGGTAATGCAATAGCTTGGTTGTTAGACATCGGCTGGGACGAAGCTATGTGGACCATCGAGACGAGCATTGCGGTCAACCCCAACACCGGCGAGAGCCAAGAGGTCATTGAGGAGTTCCCAAACAGAACCGCTGCGACGATTGATGAGTTTCTCGATCAACTGGAGCAGGTGGTATCTGATATAACAGCTTCCGCTGAGTCTGCAGATTTGGCTAGGCTCGTTTCTGATGCGGGGTAGCCTATGGACGGTCAATAACCGTTCACTGATGG
The DNA here is from genome assembly GCA_902810765.1 of Chloroflexota bacterium. Lineage (GTDB taxonomy): Bacteria > Chloroflexota > Chloroflexia > Thermobaculales > Thermobaculaceae > CADDYR01. The sequence continues at coordinate 133 of CADDYR010000287.1, read as the reverse complement.
CGCTCGCGACTAGGGTGTGTCTGATGAATGTGCTCTCGTTAGTATACTGTCGCGTTGATGGTAACGAGGGAGGCCATGCCTGGACGAGGAGAGCTCACAGACGAGGCTTGGGAGCAGATAGGGCCACTACTGC
>CADDYR010000286.1 GCA_902810765.1 Chloroflexota bacterium | reverse complement strand
ATATGGCGTAGCCCCCGCCCACGTCGAAGTAGCGCAGCCGGTGGCCCGAAGCGACGAGCTCCCTCGCGAGCCCGGCGAGGCTCCGGGCCGCCTCGACCATCGGCGCGAGGCTCACCATCTGGGAGCCGATGTGCATTCCGACACCGTCGAACCGGATGCCGGGCAGCGAGCCGCCGAGCGCGTACAGCCGCCGCGCATCGGACATCGGCACGCCGAACTTGTTGCGCGCAAGCCCCGTGGTGATGTACGGGTGGGTCCGAGGGTCGACGTCGGGATTCACGCGCAGGGCCACGGGCGCGCTGACCCCAAGCCCGCTCGCCACGCTCGAGAGCTCGCGCAGCTCGGCCTCGCTCTCCACGCTGAACAGGCATATCCCGGCCTCGAGCGCCTCCCGCATCTCCTGAGCGGTCTTCCCTACGCCCGCGAACACGACGCGGTCGGCCGGGAACCCCGCGTGCAGCGCGCGGTACAGCTCGCCTCCGGAGGTGACGTCCGCTCCCGCGCCCATCCCAGCCAGGAGCGAGCACACGCCGAGGTTCGGGTTGGCCTTGACCGAGTAGCAGACCCTGTGCCGGACGTCGGAGTAGGCCGCGTCGATCGCGCGGTAGCGCTGGCGGATGCCCTCCGCCGAGTACACGTAGGTCGGAGTGCCGAACCTCTCCGCGACGTCCGCCAGCCTCACGCCGTCGCACGCCAGCTCGTCTCCCACGTACTCGAACGGGTCGCCGGTCACGGCGCCGACCTCCTGCGGAGCAGCTCTACCTCGGCGGCCTCGAGCGCTCCCGGGATGGGCACCGACGGCTTGGTGATCCGAACGCGCACCCAGAGCGCCCGGTCGTACGCCAGCGCGCGCTCGCAGATCCGCTCCCCGACGGCCTCGAGCAGGTTGCGCGGCTCTCCCTCGACGACCTCGCGCGCCAGCCTGTACAGCTCGCTGTAGCTGATCGTGCGCCCGAGGTCGTCGGTGCGTCCCGCCTCGGAGAGGTCCGCCCCCACCTCGAGGTCGACCACGAACCTCTGGCCGAGCTCGCGCTCGGCGCTCCGCGCGCCGTGCCGCCCGTAGAACACCATCCCGCGCAGCGCTATCCGGTCCGTGAAGCCTTCCACGGGCGGCAGTGTATCCGACCCGCCGGGCCCCGGTCAATCCGAGCCACCGCCGTTGCAATCCGGGCGCCGCAGGCACGATAATGGAGGGGAAACCAGACAGCGCGCTGAGGAGCCAGGCAGTTGATCTCAAAGGCCCTTCCGTTCGACTCCCCCAGGGAGGCTTGTGGCGTCATCGGAATATGGGAGCCCGAGCAGACGTTCAACGTGGCGGACTACCTCGTGCTCGGCCTCACCGAGCTCCAGCACAGGGGGCAGGAGAGCGCCGGGATCGCCCTGTGGAGGGACGGTGAGATCGAGACTAGGCTCGGTATGGGCAAGGTCAGGGAGGTGTTCCCGAACGGCGGGGAGGCGAGCGGCACGAGGGCGGGCATCGGCCACGTCCGATACTCCACCACCGGCTCGAGCTGCGTGCAGAACGCCGGCCCATTCCTTGTGGGCGACTCCAGGCAGGGCCTCGGACAGATCGCGCTCGCCCACAACGGGAACGTCTCCAACTCGGAGGAGCTTCGCTCCCTCCTGGGCGACACGGCTCTCGCTTCGACGACCGACTCGGAGATGGTCGCGCACCTCCTCCTGAGGACGAAGGGCCAGGACCTTCCCGAGCGGATCGGCAGGCTCATCCCCCGGCTCAGGGGCGCGTACAGCTTCGTGGTCCTGGCCGAGGGGAAGGTCTACGGGCTCCGCGACCCGCTCGGGATGCGGCCGCTGTGCCTGGGGCGCCTCGGCAGCGGCTGGGCGATGGCCTCGGAGAGCAGCGCCATCGAGAAGCTGGGGGGAGTCGTGGAGCGCGACGTCCTCCCCGGCGAGCTGATAGAGCTGGGAGAGCACGGGCTCCGCTCCACCCGGCTCGCGGACAGCGCCCGACACGCCTTCTGCGTCTTCGAGTACATCTACTTCGCGGGCGCGGCGAGCTACATCAACGGCAAGTCCGTCTACGGGGTGAGGCAGGCTCTCGGCCGCAGGCTTGCCCGGGAACACCCGGCGCCGGGAGCGGACATAGTGGCGGCCGTGCCCGACTCCGCAGTGCCCGCGGCGATCGCCTACGGCGAGGAGTCGGGACTGCCCTATGCCGAGGCTTTCATCAGGAGCAGGTACGCCGACCGCTCCTTCATCAAGCCCGACCAGAGGCTGCGCCAGCTCGAGGTGGACCTGAAGTTCTCGATCATCCGCCACAACGTCGAGGGCCGGAGCCTCGTGCTCGTGGAGGACTCCATAGTGCGGGGCAACACGATGAAGCGCGCGATCGCCGCACTGCGTCGCTACGGGGCGAGGGAGGTGCACCTGCGGATATCCTCGCCGCCCGTGCGCAACCCCTGCTTCTACGGCATAGACATCTCCTCCGATCAGGAGCTGATCGCCGCGCATCAGAGCGTCGAGCAGATCGCCGAGTACATCGGCGTGGATTCTCTCGGCTACCTCAGCCTGGAGGGGCTTGCCGAAGCCGTCGTGGGCGAGCTCGGCCCGGAAGCGCACGAAGGGTTCCATCAGAGCTACTGTTACGGCTGCCTCAACAAGCACGGCTACCCGTACAGCTCCACGAGCGCGTTCGAGGGCGAGCCCGCGCTCGCTGGCGCCCAGCCAGTAGGGCTCGGACAGACGACCTAGCGCCGGGCGCCGAAGCGAGCATCAGCCCTCAGCCGGGATGCCGGTATCAGAAACCAGGGGGAGCGGGACGCACGCAAGTCGAAGGGCGACGGAGCGCCCGCTACAGCAGCCCCGGCTGGGCGGCGGGCGCTCCGGACGACAGCTACCTCACTCGACGTCCTTGATGGCGTACTCCACCGCGATGGCCACCATGCCCGACTCCCCGGCACTCACCTTGTGGAGCGTGTCCTGGGGCCAGTACACCGACTCTCCGGCGCCGATCTCGGTGGGCTCCCCGTTCACCCACGCCTGGCCGCTGCCAGAGGTCACGATGAACAGGATGGGGTGGTCCACGCGGTGCTCGTCCATCTCGCCGCCGGGCTCGAACCTCAGCTCCACGACCACGAGGCCCTCGTCCGGGTCGGAATGGATGCGGACGGCCGACATGCCGGTGCATCCCGGCTTCGTGATCCGACGGGGCTCAGCGGTGCCGAATGCGAAGACGTTGCTCATGCGTCGCTCCTGCTCGATCGAGAGTACGTGGGCCAATTCAACTCCCTCGCTTCCCGGCCGCCTGTGGGGGCGGCGCTGACTTCGGTTCGCTCGCGGCCCGAGCACGCCGGCTCGGACACACGTTAACAAGTAACGACGAGCCCGCCCCGTAAGTTACACTACTCTCGTCCCGCTCGTGAGGGCTGCAGCTCAAGCAGAGGCTGCCGGGGCAACGATCGCGCGTCCGGGCCCACGGCGCGCGACGGAATCAGGTGGAATTATACAGGCGACAGGCGGAAATGCAAGCCGAGGCGGGCCGCAGGCTCCGACCCGCCTCGGCTGCTAGGATGAAGGTCTTGCGCTCTCGGCGTGCTGCCACACCGCACCGCGCGCCTCCTCGCTGATCATCGGCTCGAGGATGTGCTGCAGCGCCATGATGTGCTGGCAGTCGCCGAACGTCTGAAAGGTATGGCAGGAGCACTTCCAGTCATCATCGGCGAGGGAGATCTCGTACGAGCTGTTGTCGCCGCTGAAAGTGGCCGAGAGGGCTTTGATCCTTATTCGATCAGGTTCCTGTGCGTAGCGTCGCGCTTTCTCGATCTTTCCGATCAGGCCCGAGTTCATCGCCAGGCTCTCCTTTCACACCGGGATCCAGGACCGAACAGGCTGGTGAGAACACGAAACGCCCGGCGAGTCGCAATCGTCCCCCACCGGGCGTCCATCATCGCCCCGGATGTATTCGGTGTGGCAGCATTCGTACCCAACGGCACACCAGCCTGTCGCTATGATGAAGCCGATTATAACCGTGCTCCGGGCCGGAGTCAAACGTCCCGCCACACATGCATCCAGCCCCGCGCCCTTCCTCGTATGCGCTGGTGAATCGCCAACACGAGGAGGGATCCGCAATGCACCGGTTGTTCAGCATCGTATCAGGGCTCTGTCTCGCGTTCCTAGTCTTCGGACTCGCCGCGGCGCAGGGGAGCCCAACCGTCAAGGTGAGCGAGAACTCAAAGCTCGGCTACATCCTGACCGACTCGAAAGGCATGACGCTGTACATCTTCAAGGTGGACAAGCGGGGTAAGAGCGAGTGCTACGGCGCGTGCGCGGCCGCGTGGCCTCCGCTCACCATCAAGTCGGGCTCGCCGACCGCCGAGGGCATCTCCGCCAGCAAGCTGGGCACGACCACCCGCAAGGACGGCAGCAAGCAGGTCACCTACGAGGGCATGCCACTCTACTACTTCGCGGGCGACCACAAGGCCGGCGACGCGAACGGGCAGGGACTCAAGAACGTGTGGTTCGTCGTGAAGATCTCCGAGAAGGAGGCGAGCGGGACGCCGAAGCACGCGCCGAGCGCGGGTGGCGGTGGCATGGCGCGGGAGCAGAGCCACGCCGGCACCGCCGCGGCGGT
>CADDYR010000285.1 GCA_902810765.1 Chloroflexota bacterium | reverse complement strand
CGCAGGACGACCGGCCACGGTGTCCGCGCCGCTCGTCCTGCGCGCATCGTCCTCGTCCTCCGCCGACAACTGGCCCTCGGCGTCGTGGCCCGGGTACCGGTGAGGCAGATACAGCGTCGTCCTCCGGCTGCGCCCGTCGAGAAGCAGGTATGCGTGAGGCACCTCGATGCCCGACAGGTAGTGGAACTCGTTCGACTGGCGGAACTTCGAGTAACCCCGTGCCTCTGGCGCCCCCTGCAGCACGGCCGCCGCCTCGGGCCCGATCGCGTCGAGGACCCGCTCGCGCCTGGCCGAGAACTCCTCGGCCGGAAAAGCTGGCAGGGCGTTCTCCTCCACACCCGCGGCGTCGACGCTCGAGCTCACCTCCGGCACCGTCTCACCTCCTGTCTTGCGCGGCTCCGGACGAGCCGCGCTCTCCAATCCGCACGCGCTCGGGCCGGGCGGAAGCGGTCCAGCCGGAAGGGCTGGAGATCGGGCGCCGGGCGAGCCTCGAGCACGAGGGGAGCGAGCAGCCTGGCCGTGGCCGGCGCGAGGGTGAGCCCGAGCATACCGTGACCGGTGGCGACGTACAGATCGGGGAGGCCCGGCGTGGGGCCGATCAGGGGCAGGCTGTCGGGCGTGGCCGGACGAAACCCGGCCCACTCGATTGCCTCCACTGACGGCGTCCAGTCCCGCAGGTAGGGCCGGGCGGCCCGTACCACCGCCTCCAGCCGCGCCCGCCTGAGGGCCGGGTCCCGTCCGGTGAGCTCGAACATCCCCGAGACCCTCACACAGCCGTCGTAAGGGGTGCACACTACCTGGGCCTCCGCGAACTTGATCGGGTGCTCCGGAGCGGTCCCCCCGCCCGTCGAGGTCAGGCTGTAGCCCTTCGCGGCCTCGAGGGGTATCCGCACCCCCAGCCTCGCGAGCAGATCCCTGGACCACACCCCCGCCGCTATCAGCACACGGTCGGCGGGGACGTCGCCTCCCGGGGTGTGGACCCACCAGCCGCCCCCGCCGCGCGTGCTCAGCCCGGCGACCTCGGTGTGCTCGGATATCCGTACGCCTCGGGCGAGCAGATGTGCCCTCAGGCCGACCACGAGGCTCTCGGGGCGCGCGTGCCTCTCGGACCTCACGTTCAGTCCGCCCACGACCGCGTCGCTCAGCGCCGGCTCCAGGCGCCGGAGCGAGTCTCCGTCCAGCACCTCGACCTCGCCCTCATAGCCCGCCTCGGCGAGCTCCCGGTACATCTCGACGTCCTCCGCGAGGGCCTCTCTGGTGAGGGTCGCGAACAGGATGCCCTTCGAGTGCATCTCGAACCTCACGCCCTCCGAGCGCAGCTCGTCGAAGAGCTGGTGGGTGTCCCTGCCCAGCGCGACTATCGCCCTCAGAGCGGAGCGATATCGGGTCGGAGAGGCGCTGCGCGCGAAGCACCACAGCCAGTGCAGGTACCCCGGATCGAGGCTGGCTCTCAGCCGCAGGGGGCTGTCGCGGTCGAGCAGCCACCTGAGGGATTGCCCCACCACGCCTGGCTTGGACAGGGGGGCGCACAGGGAAGGGACTATCTGCCCGGCGTTTCTCAGCGACGCGGCGTGCCCGCACTCATCCCTCTCGACGACGCACACCTCCGCGCCGCGGCGGGCGAGCTCGTGCGCGCAGCACAGGCCCACCACCCCGCCACCGACAACGACGACCCTCACGGCACCCCTGCCCTGGCTAGCCGGTCACGGCGGCGGCGCTGGCCCGGGCGAACGCCCTCTCCACTCCTGCGCGCTCCTGCTCCTCCAGAGGCAGGCGGGGAGCCCGGGTCCGCCCGACGGGCCTTCCCGACAGCTCCATCGCGTACTTGATTGCTTGGACGAGGAGCGGCGTGGAGTCGTAGCGGAAGAGCGGCAGCAGGCGGCGGTACAGCCCGGTCGCCTCCGCGAGCCTTCCGGCCGTCGCGAGCTCGTACAGCGCCACGCTCTCCCTCGGAAGCGCGTTCGCGAGGCCCGCGATCCACCCGGTCGCACCCGACAGCACGCACTCGAGCACCAGGTCGTCCACTCCGGCGAGCACCTCCAGGTCGCTCGACTCGAGTATCTGGGCAACTCTCCGGACGTCGCCAGAGAACTCCTTCACCGCGACGAAGTTCTCGATCCCGGCGAGCTCCGCCAGGAAGTCGGGCTCCATGTCGACCGTCGTGGATGAGGGATTGTTGTAAGCGATGATCGGCAGGCCGACCTCGGACAACGCCTCGTAGTAGGCTACGACCTCGGCCCTCGTGGGCGTGTAGTCTATAGGCGGGAGCGCCAGGACCCCCTCGGCTCCGGACTCCTTCGCGTGACGGGCCCAGCCCACGGCCCTGGCCGTCGAGGGTGCCGCCACGCCCACCACTACCGGGACCCTTCCCGCCGCGGCGTCGATCACGCACTCCACCACCCGCGCGCGTTCGTCGTCCGTAAGCGACGCGTACTCGCCGCACGAGCCGGCGGGGGCAAGCCCTTGCACGCCGCTCGATATCAGCCAGTCGGCGTGCTCGCGCAGCCTCCTATAGTCCACCTCGTCGGACTCGGTGAACGGCGTGACTATGGCCACGTAAACTCCTGGGAAGCGTGCCATCTCCTGCTCCTTGCTATCCGAGTGCAAAACCGGCCGGGAAGGGATCGTCGGGGTCGAGGACCAGCTGCTGAAAGCCGTCTATCCATGCCCTGCCCTCGATGGCAGGCACGACCGCGCACAGCCCGGCTCCCAGCTCCTCCTGCGCCACCAGCCTGCCCGTGAAGGTCGTGCCGAGGATGCTCTCGTGGACGAACGGCTCGTTCAGACCCAGCTCGCCCCGCTCGAACAGCTGCGCCATCCGCGCGCTGGTGCCGGTGCCGCAGGGCGACCTGTCCAGAACGCCGGGGTATATCACCGTCGCGTTCTTCGCGTGGGCGTCCGGTCTGTTGGCAGGCCCGGTGAATATGACGTGCTTCACCTCGTGTATCTCGGGATGGAGGGGATGCTGCACGGATACCTGCCGCTCGACGGCCTCCATGATCCGTGCGCCCGCGTCCACGATGGCCCGCGAGCGGCCCGGCTCGAGCGCGAGCCCCACGGACCGTGCGGGCAGGATGGCGAAGAGGTTCCCGCCGTAGGCCACGTCGAGCACCACCCGGCCCAGGCCGGCCACCTCCACCTGCACATCACGCTCGAGCAGGAACGCGGGCACGTTCGTGAGCCTCACGCCGCTGACCCGGCCGTCGCGTACCGCAACCTCGGCCGTCACCCGCCCCGCGGGCGTGTCCAGCACGAGGCGGGTACACGGCTCCGTCGCCCGCACGATCCCCGTCGCGACCGCGACGGTCGCGACCCCTATGGTGCCGTGGCCGCACATCGGCAGGTACCCCATCTCGTCGACGAACACCACTCCGAGATCGGCGTCCGGGTCGGACGGTGGCAGGAGGAGCGCGGCCACCATAGCGTCGTGGCCTCGCGGCTCGAGCACCAGCAGGCGGCGCAGGTGGTCGCAGCTGCCGGCTATGTATCGCTGTTTCTCCAGCATAGTGCCGCCGGCCACCGGCCCGAGGCCGCCGGTCACCACCCTGGTGGGCATGCCCTCGGTGTGCGAGTCGACGGCCGTGAGCATCCTCTCAAAGCACAGCATTCGTGCCTCCCGTCAGGCTCTGGTCTATCAGCTCCCTGGCCTGGCGCGCGGACGCCTCCGGATCGCCGTCTTCGAGGTAGGCGGTAAGCATCCGGCTCACAGTGTCTATGTGCTCCGTCAGCAGCCTCACGGCGCCCTCGAGATCCCTCTGCTCGCACCGGTCGAGGATCTGCCGGTGCTCGCTCTGGCCCTTCTCGCGGTAGTCCATGGCGGAGAAGTGCAAGCGCAGGTAGCGGTCGCACTTGGCGTGCAGCTGCTTGATCACGCCGAGCAGTCTGGGGCGGTTCGAGGGCGCGTACAGAACGGCGTGGAACCTCCAGTTCAGCTCGCTCCACTGTCCGATCAGGTCCTCCTGTCGGTCTATGTGATCGAGTACCTCTCCCGCGCGTTGCAGGTCCTGTTGGGTCAGGTCGGGCATGGCCAGACGGAGGGCGAGCGTCTCGAGCGCGACGCGCATCTCGCAGGTCTCTTGGACCTCCTGAGAGGACAGCTCCGCCACGACCGCGCCCCTCCGGGGGTAGAACACCACCAGGCCCTCGCCCTCGAGCTGCCGGAGCGCCTCGCGGACGGGGATCCTGCTCACGCCGAACTGTTCGGCGATCTCCTCCTGCTTCAGCTGACGGCCGGCTCTGAGCGCGCCCGTCAGGATCGCCTCTCGCAGGCCGTCCGTGACCATCGCCTGGGTGGTCTTGTGGTACCGTGCCGCTCTGGCGGCGACCTCTTGCATCTCCATAGCGCCTATTTTATACAGTATCCAGACACGGTTCAACTCCCCGCCGCGTGGGGGCTTCCTTCAGTTCTGGGAGCGCCGGGGGCCGGCCCGACCCAGGATCGCAGCGGGGCAAGGCGCTCCATCCGGAGGGATCAGGGCGAGCCCCTCGGAGCTCATAGTGCGTGTCCTTTCGCTTGCGTGTCCGCTCAGGAGTCCGCGCGGAGCCACACGCTCATAGGTGCCGGCCCTCGGTTCGCCCACGCGTAGTATGGTATCAGAGTCACCCCCCG
>CADDYR010000284.1 GCA_902810765.1 Chloroflexota bacterium | reverse complement strand
GACCTTGCCCTTGTTCTCGACCTCGAAGGTCACCGTTCCTGCCCTGAGGGTCTTCGGCATCGTGATCTTGAAGTCGGTCTCGGTGACCACGATCTGCTGCCCCTGACCCTTCCTGCCCTTGGTGGGCTTGGACTTCTTGAGAGCAGGAGCCTTCGTCGGCGTGGCCTGCGAGGTGCCGCCCGTGCCGTACCCGTAGCCGCCTCCGGACGAGGTCTTCTGAGTAGGTGTCGTGGCCGCGTGAGCCGCCGCCTTCGTCGGCCGGCTCGTCGCCACTGCACCGGGCGCGCTGGTCGCCGGGCTCGTGGTGGGTTTCGTCGCTACGCTGCCCTGGCCACACGCCGCGACGAGCAGGGGCAGCACCACCGCCACGGTCATGAGCAACTTCGCTCTGAGGTATTTCATCCTGGAACCTCCTCCGGGTCTCGCGAATGGGCGACGTGTCGTCACCTCTCTGGTCGAGCATACGCAGGCCGGGAGGCTCCCGGATGCACGTCTTCCGGGAGTGGCGGCTCTAGAGCTCCCCTCCCACGACGCGCGGGCTCGTGGGGGCGGGGCTGCCTCCCGCGGGCTCGACCGTGATACCGATGCTCTTGTACGGCTTCAGGCCGTCGGGAGGGCTTAGGTAGAACCGCATCGAGCCGTTCTCCAGGGGCACGAAGGTGGTCACGGCGACCCGGTGAGCGGGCGCGTTCAGCCACAGCTCGTACACCTGCCCCTTGCGCAGCCGAGGCAGGTTGCTGACCATCAGCACGGCGGCCGAGCGGTCCGGCGCGAGGTAGACCTTCCCTCGGACCCGCGCCCGCGAGGACTGCAGCACCACCGGCACGATGTCCGGGCGTGACATCAGCGCGGACATCTGAGCGTCGTAGTCCCGCTGCGCGTACAGCTCGTCGTGTATCTGCGCTAGCTCTGCGTTGACCCTCCAGGTGTTGACGCCGAGCGCGACGGCGAGCGCGAGGCACGCGGCGGCGACCGCCCAGGGCAGCCACCAGCTTCGCCGCCTCGCGATGGGCACGGGAGCCGCCACGCGTGACGCGGGCTCGACCCTCTCGAGCAGGCGCGTCGTGAAGCCGCGAGGCAGGGGCTCGTCGGGCACTGCTAGGTTCAGGGCGTACGGGATCTCGCTGTAGGACGCGAGCTCCTCGCGACAGGCGTCACACGTACGGACGTGCTCGCGGACGCGCCCGGCAGTCTCCGCGTCGAGCGCGCCGAGCACGTACAGCGGTATCTCGTCTCGTACCTGTTCGCACTTCATCCGTCTACACCAGCCTGCCTCAGGGAATCGCGCAGCTTGGAGAGCGCGAGCCGTGTGCGGGTCTTCACTGTGCCCAGTGGCTGCCCCGTGCGCCTGGAGATCTCCGCCTGGCTGAGGCCCAGGTAGTACGCGAGCTCGAGCACCTCCCGCTGCTCTCGGGGCAGCGAGGCGAGCGCCCGCCTGACGCTCTCGGCCTGGAGGCTCCGCCACGCGCTGTCGGCAGGATCGTCATCCTGGACCGGCAGCAGGTCGAGCGCGTCGGGGCCGGCGTCGAAGCTCCGGGCTGTGCCGCGCCTGCCACGCAGCCCGTCCACCGCCGCGTGATGCGTCATCGTCAACAGCCACTTGCGCAGGTCTCCGCGTGCTGGATCGAAGAGCTCCGGCTTCCTCCACAGCCTGAGCAGCACGTCCTGCACCACCTCCTCGGCCCATCCCGGATCTCCGAGCATCCGCAAGGCGAGCGAGTAAGCCGGCCTCGCGTGGCGCACGGAGATCTGTTCGAGGGACCTCGCGTCGCCGAGCACCAGCCCGCGCACGAGCTCCTCGTCCGTATGTCCCTCGTACTCGGCAGGGGGCTCCAACCCGCCCCTCTCCTTAATAGCTTACGTACAGTAGAGGCCGCGCGGATGCTACTCCCCACACCTCGCCTGATATGACAGTATGATACCGTCACGGCGTCGGGAATTGGTATAGGCTGGAGCCCCCGAGGGAGCCTGGTGATTCGAGCTCGGTCCCTGACTACTGGAATATCTCGGTCGTGCAGTCACCTCCGGGCAGGTGGATCTCGTGGGCGCGTGCCGCGCCGAAGTCCACGTAGAAGCCCTCGTCCAGCCTCATCCCGCCGCCGGGATCGCAGTCGAGCTTGAGCAGCCACGAGCGCAGGTTGGGATAGAACTGGTTGTCCCAGCTCGAGTACAGCGAGTTCGTGACGTACAGCCTCCGCCCGTCCATCGAGAGCTGGAGCATCTGCGGCCCTCCCTCGAGCTTACGGTCTCCGAGGTACGCTGGATTCAGCAGCCCTCCCAGCCAGACCTGGCCCGTGAGCCTGGGCTTCGACGGGTCGGAGATGTCGTACTGCCTGAGGTCCCCGTGCAGCCAGTCGGAGAAGTACAGGAACCGGTCGTCCATCGAGACCACCAGGTCGGTGATCAGCCCCGGCACGGGGAAGGGCATCCCCAGCACGTCCCTGGGCTCGACCTGCACCACCTTCTCCGCCTTCCACTCCCCGTCCTCGCGGTACCAGCGCCAGATCGCGCTCGACAGCGCCGCGCCCACGAAGCCCGTCTCCGCGTCCGGGTCGTGCAGCCATCGCACCTCGAGCGGGATCATGCCCTCCTCTCCCAGGTCCAGGTGCTGGACCACCCTCTTCTCGGAGAGGTCCCAGAAGTGGATGCTGTGGCCGTACTTGCCCTCCGCCACGTCCTCGATGTCGAAGCCGGGCACGAACGTGCTGGGCGCGGCCCACTCGCTCGACACGAGCGTGTTCTTGCGCGGCTGGTACCAGAAATCGTACATGAACTCCACGCCGTCCGAGCCGGTCTCCCAGCGCCCGAGCACATCGAAGCTCTTCGCGTCCAGCACCGCGAACCCGCCGGGCGCCTCCCCGTCTCGGTCGCCCAGCATGCTCACCACGACGATCTCGCCCGGCATGCAGTGCACGGTGTGCGGGGCAGACAGCCCGGTCTTCGCCCTGACCTCCTCCGGCTCGATCACCTTCGCCACCTCGGGACGCCGTGGATCGGTGGCGACGTCCACGACGTGCAGCCTGCTGCTGCGAAAGCCCGGCACCACCATGTACTGTCGGCTCAGCGAGGTGTGGCAGGCGCTGCTGCACACCTGCCAGCCGTAGTGGTGCAGCTCGTCGCCCACGTAGGGCATCCGCGCGCGGTGCACTATCTGTCCGTACGTGTCCGACTCGGGGTTGACGTCCACGACCGCCAGGAAGTCCGGCTCCTCGACTCCGGTGCCCACGTGTAGCGCGGCGACGTAGACGACGTCCTCGCGGGGCGCCGCTCGCGCCTCCTCGGGAGAGGTGTACCCGACCCTCCCCTGGCTCTGATGCTCCTGACCTGCCATCGCTGCTACCTCCTCGAATGCCTGAACGTGCGTGTGTCCCGGCCAGCAGCACGTGCCGTGCCTTCTCAGCACCGCGGGAGCGGGACCTTGCGCCGGGGCCGTAGTCTCTCAGGAGCGGCGAGCGGAGCGGTCCCTTGTGGCGTACTCAGCGGCCTGCTCGGGCGACATCCTTCTGCCCTCGGGAATCAGCTCCTCGTACCTCCCATCGCCCAGCTCCTCCCTCACGACACTCAAGGTCCGCTCGTACTCCTCCCGGTCCATAAGGTCCAGACGGCTGCCTATGCTCTCCAGCATCGCCTCGGACGCACCACACAACCGCGCGGCTCTCTCCACCTGTCCCTCGCAGACGGCCACCCTCGCCAGCCCCGCCAGGCACTCTCCGATGCCCTTCTTGTTCAGCCGCTTCTCGTGCAACGACAGGCTCTCCCCGAACAGCTCGCGGGCTCGCTCGTATTCGTTGCGATAGCAGGCCATGTAGCCGAGGTTGTGCAGCACAGCAGCTACCAGCCACTCGGTACTGCTCTCCCTGGCCAGCCCCAGGCACCGCTCGTAGTAGCACTCGGCTGTGTCGTGATCCCGATTGTGCCGCGCTATCTCTCCCAGCATGTTCAGCGCCCAGGCCATACCCCCCCTGTTGACCATCTTACCGGCACACCGCAGAGCCTGCTCTGCACAACGCCGTGCCTCCTCGAAGTCGTTGACCTCGGTAGACGTCTAGGCCAACCTCACGCACGCCCGATGGGCCATGTAGGCGTGCCCCGCTTCGCGGGCTACCCTCAGGCTCTCGGTAAACCTGTCGAGCGCGGCAGGGATGTTGCGCTGCTTCAGCGCGAGGTCTCCCTGTGCCTGCAGCGTCTCCGAGACCATGCCCAGCCTGCCGCTCTCTCGGTACAGCTCGAGCGCCTGATCGAACAGTGGCGCAGCCCCCGCCGGGTCGTTCGCGTGCCTCATCAACAGCAGTCCCTGCAACAGCAACGCCCTTGCTCTCAGGACCACCAGGAACTCGTGACCCTCGGCCAGGAAGGCTCGCAGCCAGCTGTGACCCTCCACGTAGTGCTCGCGTAGCTGCCACAGGGACATCAGCGAGGTGCTCAGGCGCAAGCCCTCGACCGCCTCGCCTCACTCCCTGTGCCAGCCGAGCGCCGCCACGAAGTTGTCGTGCTCCAGCCTGTCCAGCCAGTACGTCTGCCTCGGCGTGTCGAAATCCCTCTCCGCCCTCTCGGCGAGCTCTAGGTAGTACTCGGCGTGCCTCTGCGGGACCTCCTCCGCCTCGCCACACTCCTGTAGCAGCTCGAGCGCGTACTCCCGAACGGTCTCCAGCAT
>CADDYR010000283.1 GCA_902810765.1 Chloroflexota bacterium | reverse complement strand
ACCTCTCGCCGCAGGAGCTCGCCATTTCCGGCTACGTCGAGGGTGAGGGGCGCGACCTGCGGACGCTCGGCCTGGTCTTCGGTGGCCCCGTGCCCTGGATGCCCGACGAGTTCTAGCGCCACTTTGAGATCGGGCCGCGATCTCAACCTTTCCTCGACCTCTCCTCAACCCCGCTCTCGTCTCGTTCGTGCTATGATCTGCTTCACTCCATCACGTTGGATACACCGGACGCCGCAGCCTTCCATACCTTCCACATCCGGTGAGAAGGGAGCCTTTCCTAATGGAAGACGTCTCGAGCCTCGTCCCGTTCCCCGAGCTCCTGCCCCTTGGGAGGGTACAGGTGCTGTGCGGGGAGCCGTCAGAGCCTGTTATGCGCTTTTGTGGAAGTGCCCGTCCCTACCATATCGGTCCGATATTGGGCTCACCGCCTCACGTCGCGGAAGAGCCCGTCCAGCAGCTCCCTGACTGCATCCCTGTCAGACCACGAGAGCAGCCAGCGTAGTCCGACCGTGAATGCAGACATCAGAGCCATGCCGATGGGAACGAAAAGGGTCATCACCCCGTTCCCAAGATCGCCCCTCTCGATCAGGCTCACTCCTTGCGCCACCGCCTGCGGAAGGAAGTAGAGCACGAGCAGTGCGAGGAGCACGACCTACGCCCTGCCGAACACGCCCATGTGATAGCTCGCGACCACCAGACTCCCCCCGTCTTCCTCCCTGATCTCTCCGTGCCAGAAGCGCCCGAGCGGGTTTCCGTACGAGTGCCTCTTGCGGATGTGGAACCTGTGCCCCCTGATCTTGCCGTGGAACTTCTCGCCGCCCGCAAACCCCGAGGACGAGAAGAGGGAGAGCCGCTCCTCGTCTATCACCGAGTCCAGGCGGCTCAGCGCCTCCTCCGGTGGTATCGTCAGCCCGTACTCCAACCTCTAGCTCATAGGACTCAGATGCGAGCTAGCAGAGCCCGTACCTACCAAATCTGCGATACCCCAAAGATCCCGTGACGATCGCAGCGGCGATTGACCAGCTGGTCCGTCACGCGATGATCATGGACCTTATGGCGGTGGATTCGTACCGAGCAAAGGAGGCGGCCGGCAAGCAGGAGTGAGACAAGCCCTCTTGCATGGCGCAGCGGCACTCCCGCAAGCTGACCTCGCTCTCATCTGGCACAATGGATTAGTAGTAGTACCTCTGCTTCCGGGCGGCTTCCTCGTACTGCTTGCGGGCGTTCTCGACGCTCTCCTCGCCGGAGACCGCGGCCACGGGCACGTCCCACCAGCCCTCGAACGGGGGCACGGTCGCGGCGATGGACACGGGCACGTGGATCAGCACCGTCTGCTTCTCCCCCCTCGCGCGCTCGAGGGCGTCCCTGAGCTCCCGCTCGCTGCCCGCAAAGTACGCCCTCGCGCCCAGGCTCTCCGCGTTCCTGACGAAGTCTATCGGAATGTACCTGCCCTCCAGCCTGCCCGTGCGCTCGTCGCGGTACCTGAGCTCGTTGCCGAAGGGGGGCGTGCCCGCGGACATCTGCAGGTGCTTGATGCACTGGAAGCCGCTGTTGTCGCATACCACGACCACGAGCTTGTACCCCTCCTGCACGGAGGTCACGATCTCGTTGCCGAGCATCAGGTAGCTGCCGTCCCCCACCACCACGTACACCTCGCGCGAGGGGTCGGCCATCTTCACCCCCAGCCCACCCGCGATCTCGTAGCCCATGCAGGAGTAGCCGTACTCGAGGTGGTAGCCCTTCGGGTCGTGGGTGCGCCACAGCTTCAGCAGGTCTCCGGGCAGGCTGCCCGCTGCGCACACCACGACGTCCCGGGGCTCGCTCGCCTCGTTCACCAGGCCGATGACGTTCGCCTGCGTGAGCCTGTCGGGCTCGGCGACCCTCCTCTGCTCCTCGGCCGCCTCGTCCCATTCCCGCTTGAGCTGCCGCACCCGGAGCTCGTACGCCTCGTCGGTGCGGTAGCCAGCCTGCCGGAGAGCCCTGGAAAGGGCCTGGAGCGTCGCGCGGGCGTCGCCCACGAGCGGCACGGCCCCGAGCTTGTGCGCGTCCATAGGGGCAACGTTGATCCCGACGAACCGGACCTCCGGGTTCTGGAAGGCCGTGCGGGACGCGGTCGTGAAGTCGGTCATCCGCGTGCCGACCCCGATCACGACGTCGGCAGAGGCCGCGAGGCGATTCGCCGCGAGCCCCCCGTTGGCGCCCACCGGCCCCGCGTTCCACGGATGGTCCCAGGGCAGCGAGCCCTTCCCCGCCTGGGTCTCGGAGACCGGCACGCCCAGCTCGCGGGCGAACGCATCCAGAGCTTCCGTGGCCTCCGAGTAGAGCACGCCCCCGCCCGCGACTATGAAGGGCTGCCTCGCCTCGCGGATCACGCTCACCGCCCGCGCGAGCTCCTCCTCCGAGGGCAGGCGGCGCGGCACGTGGTGCACGCGCTTCTCCATGAAGCTCGCCGGAAAGTCGTACGCCTCCGTCTGCACGTCCTCAGGCAGGCAGATCGTCACCGCCCCGGTCTCCGCCTGGTCCGTGAGCACCCTCATCGCCTCGGGCAGGCTGGACAGTATCTGCTCGGGACGGTTGATCCTGTCCCAGTACCTCGATATCGGCTGGAAGGCGTTGTTCACGCTCACGTCCTGGCTCGAGGGGTGCTCGAGCTGCTGGAGCACCGGATGTGGCCTGCGGCTGGCGAAGATGTCTCCGGGCAAGAGGAGCACCGGCAGGCGGTTGATCGTCGCTCCGGCCGCCCCCGTGAGCATGTTCGTCGCCCCAGGCCCTATCGAGGAGGTGCAGGCGAAGGTCTGGAGCCGATTCTTCATCTTCGCGTACGCCGCGGCGGTGTGCACCATCGCCTGCTCGTTCCGGGGCTGGTAGTAGCGCAGCTCCTGCCCCACCTCCTCGAGCGCCTGGCCGATGCCCGTCACATTGCCGTGGCCGAAGATGCCGAACATCCCCGCGAAGAACCGCTGCTCGTGGCCGTCGCGCTCGACGTACTGCTCGGAGAGGAAGCGCACTATGGCCTGCGCCGTGGTCAGTCGAACCGTGCTCATCATCGCCCTCCGTACGGTTTCCAGGACTCCTTGATCCACACGTGGTCGGGGTCGTCCACAAAGCACCACTCGCGCACCGGCCCGGCCATCACGTTCAGGTAGTACAGGTCGTAGCCCGCCGCGGCGGCGACGGTGTGGTACCCCCTCGGCACGAGCACGAGCGTGCCGTCCTCGACGAGCACCGACTCGTCCAGGGCTCGGTCGGAGGTGTACACCCTCTGGAACGCGAACCCCTGCGACGGCCGCACCCGGTGGTAGTACGTCTCCTCGAGGTACGTCTCGCGCGGCGGGTCGTCGGTGTCGTGCTTGTGGGGCGGGTAGCTGGACCAGTTGCCCCCGGGCGTGATCACCTCGACGAGGAAGATGTGCTCGGCCGGCCTGTCGGCCTCGAGCACGTGCCTGATGTGCCGCTGGGCGTGCCCCTCGCCCCGGACCTCCTCGCCGATCTCCTCGGGCACGATCAGCCTGGCCTCGGCACCGCGCTCGGCGCGCGCCCCGCAGCGCGCCACCTCGCAGCCGGTCACGGCCGTGAGCGCGAAGCCGGTGCCGGGCGGCAGGTAGACCACGTAGGGCTTGCCGTCGAACACGCTCTCGCGCTCTCCGATGCGCTCCCACCTGCCGGTGGGGGACTCGACCGTGACCCGGCCGGAGAGCACGAGCAGGCCCACCTCCTCGTCGCGGGTCGCGTCAGCGACGGACTGTCCAGACCTCAGCCTCCACACCCTGAAGCTGACGTACTTCCACCCCGCCTGCTCCCGGCTCACCGAGAGCACGGTGCCGTCGGCGTTGGGGTCGGGCGCCTGCCTGAGCGCGAGCCTGCTCCCACTCATACGACCTCCTCCGTAGTTGTCAGGCCGATCCAGCGCCCCTCCTGGCGGACGCGGGTCGCCGCGTCCGCCACCCTCAGCGCCCGCAAGGCGTCCTCTATGTCCGGCGAGGGGCGGCTGCCCGAGCGGACGCAGTCCACGAACGCCTGCAGCTCGTTCAGGTAGGCCTCGCGGAATCGCTCGACGAACTGGTGGTGCCGCTCGAGCGTCATCCCCCGCTCGTCGTACAGCCTTGTCGGCACCCTCTCGTCCAGCTCTGTGATCACCCGGCCGCGCGAGCCGCAGACCTCGGCACGCACCTCGTAGCCCCACGGCGCGCGCCACGTGTTCTGCACGACCCCCAGCGCGCCCCCCTCGAAGCGGAGCACCGTGATGCCGTAGTCGACGTCTTCGATCTCCGCGAGGCGGGGCTCGACGAGCACCGCCCCGGTCGCCTGGACGGCCTCGATCTCCAGTCCCGTCAGGTACCGCGCGGCGTCGAAGTCGTGCACGCCCAGGTCCCAGAACAGCCCGCCGCTCGTCCTGAGGTACTCGACCGATGGGATGCGGTCGGAGGTGATGCCCCGGAACAGCTCCGGCTCGCCCACCGCGCCCTCCTCGACGAGCTGCATCGCCCGCACGTACCCGGGGTCGAACCTCCTCTGGAAGCCGATCTGGAAGGGCATCCCCGAGCGCCTGATCTCCTCGGCCACCCCCTCGGCCCCCTCGATCGTGTCGCACAGCGGCTTCTCGCAGAACACTGGCTTGCCGGCGGCGATGGCCGTCCAGATATGCTCCTCGTGCGCGCT
>CADDYR010000282.1 GCA_902810765.1 Chloroflexota bacterium | reverse complement strand
GGCGGGGGCTGGGGCTGGCGGTGGGGCGCCCGATGTACGTCGTGAGGGTGGAGCCCGAGGCGAACGCGGTCGTCGTCGGCACGCGGGAGGAGCTGGGCTCCCGGTGCCTCGCGCTCGAGGGCGTCATCTTCACCTCGGGTGAGGTCCCGGATGTCCCGCTGCGATGCGACGTGAAGCTGAGGTACAGGGGGGCGAGCGTGCCCGCGGAGGTGAAGGCCCTCGGAGACGGCGGGGCGGAGCTCCGGATCCTGGGCGCCGGGAGCGTGGCGCCCGGGCAGGCGGTCGTGTTCTACGACGGCGACGAGGTGCTCGGCGGGGGCAGGGTAGCGGCCTGACTCAACCCTGGCGTGGCATTTGCTAGTGTCGAAACGACGTGGGCTCGATGCTATACTGAGCGGCGTCAGCTCGACGCATGGCGCCACCAACGTAAGGGGAGGGTTCATTGAAGAAAGCAATCTTACTCACGGCTGGCTACGCGCTCGGCGGGCTCATCGCCCTGATCGTGATCATCGTCGTGATCTGGCAGATCTTCGCACCCACGCTGCCGGGTCTTCGAGACATAATCATAGTGGGCGCGGGCTTCTTCATCCTGCTGTCGGCGTTTCTGATGTCCGCGGTGGCGGTGGCCTTGCTTTTCCTCGCCCTGGTGATGTACACCAAGCTCCCGCCGCTGCTCGACAAGGCGAACAGCATGGCCGAGTCCGGCCGCGGCACGGCCGACTTCGTGACCGAGCGGGTGGTATCGCCCCTCATCAAGGTGTCCGCGGCCGCGTCCGGCGCGCGGGCGGCCGTCCAGACCATGTTCAGGCCGTCCAACGGGAGGGCCGAGACGAGAACCACGGCCACGACCACCATCACCGAGACGCGCGAGGAGGTCTAGGCGATGGCGAAGGATCGGGAGATCGTGGTCATCCGCGAGGACACCGGCGGCGGGTGGATCCCCGGCGTGATCGTGGGGGCGCTGATCGGGACCGTCGTCGGGCTGTTCACCGCGCCCGCTCCCGGCAGGGAGACGAGGCAGAAGCTCCTGGGCAGGGTCTCAGGGGCGGGATCGGCCCTGCAGCAGAGGGCGTCCGCCACCGCATCGAGCGTCCAGAGCCGCGCGTCCGAGGCGGCGTCGAGCGCGAGGAGTCGGATGCCGGGCCAGGAGTAGGCCGAGCCGGCTGGTGTGGCGCCGGGAGGGCCGGGGCCCCGGCCCTCCCGGCGCCTTGTTAATCCCCCGTTTACGCACCCTGGCCACGCGCCCCCCGGGACCGTAGTATCCACTTGGAAGAGTGCGTGTCTTGCGAGGAGGTCGGCAAGTGTTCAGGGTAGGACTGCTGCTGCGTGCGCTGCCATCCATCCTCTTCGAGCTGATGAGTCTCGTCTGGTACTCGTACCGCACGGGTGATCGGAGGATGGCCGTGGTTGCGCTGACCTGGCTCACCAGCCTGGTGCTGCTCATCGGGTTCGCCGCGAGCGCGGTCGTCGGCGCCGTGCGCGGAGAGCAGGTCGAGCTCAAGGGCACCTTCCTCGCCGCCTCCATCCCTGCATGGATGTGGATCGCGCGCGAGCTGCTCGCGCTCCTCGCCTCGCTCCTAGGCCGACTGCTGTCGCTCGTCGGCCTTCGCCCGGCCGCCGACCTCGGCCCCGACAGGTGATCCCTCCACCGTCGGTCGCCTGCCGAGCGGAACCTTCGCCCGCTCGCGCCCGTTAAGTTTGGTGTAGAATTGAGCGCCACTCCAACCGGTGTTCGGAGGTAGTGTTTGGATCGGCCTGACGTCCGGCCCGTGGTAGTGCCCGCGCCCACTAGGGCGCCGGGGCGGACGAAGCTCCAGTCCGCGATAGCGCGATCGGCGGAGTCGCTCGCGCGCCTGCGCGCGGCGCTCACCCTCGAGGTGATGCTGTACGTGCTGATGGTGCTGATCGCCGGTTTCACCCGGTTCTGGGACCTGGGCGCTCGAGCCCTGCACCACGACGAGAGCCTGCACTCCTACTTCTCCTGGCTGTACGCCATCGGCGACGGGTACGTGCACGACCCGATGATGCACGGTCCGTTCCTCTTCCACGCGAACGCGCTCATCTTCAAGATATTCGGCTCATCCGACTACACGACGCGCATCGTCCCGGCGCTCTTCGGCACGGCGCTCGTGGGCCTGCCCTACCTGCTGCGGAGGCAGCTCGGCCGCGTCTCGATGCTTGCCGCGTCCTTCCTGCTGCTGATCTCGCCGATCATGTGGTACTACGGCCGGTTCATCCGCAACGACATCTACTGCGCCGTCTGGATGATGCTGATCTTCGTCGGCCTCGTGCGCTGGATGGACTCGCGCAGCTCCCGCTGGCTGCACCTCGCCTGGCTCGCCTGGGTCTTCCTGTTCGCGACCAAGGAGGTCAGCTACATCGTCCTGTTCATCTTCGTGACGTTCATCGTGGGGGCGCTGCTCATCGCGCACTCGAAGAAGGGCCTTGCATGGCTGCTCGCCTTCCCGATCGTGCTGGGCGTGCTGATCGCGGTGCTGCCCGGCCTGTTCGGGTGGCCGCACCTGCCGACGATCCCCTTCGACAACCCGACGATGGCGAAGAGCCTGGATTACGCGCATCAGCTGCTCACGCGGCCGCAGATCGTGCTCACCGTCGCCTGGGTGCTGGTGTGGCTGGGCGGTATGGGCTGGCTCCTGGGCAGGGACGGCCTGTTCGCCGACCTGTCCTCGAAGGGCGTCGAAGATCGACGGATGAACGCCCTGAGCGCCGCGCTCGCCGCCCTGCCCCGCAAGAGGCGCCAGCTCGCGATCGGGGTGCTCGAGTTCCTAGTCGTGTCCGTGCCGCTGTACACGAGCATGTTCACGAACTTCTGGGGGGGCATCAAGAGCGGGTCGGTGGGAGCTCTCTTCTACTGGCTCGCACAGCAGCGGGTGAGGCGCGGCAGCCAGCCCTGGTTCTACTACTTCGTGATGGAGCCGGTGTACGAGCCGATCGCGGTGATCCTCGGCACCTCGGCGGTGTTGTTCGGGATCTGGTGGGCGCTCAGGCGGAGGGGCAAGCTCCCGGAGCCGCTCGGCGTGTTCCACGTGGCGTACGCGCTGCTCGTGTACTGGACGGTCATGGGCGTGTTGCTGTACTCGTGGGCCGGGGAGAAGATGCCGTGGCTGTCGGTCGAGCTCACGCTGCCGCTGATCCTGATAGCGGCCGTGTTCGGCACGAGGGCGCTCGGGCTCGAGCGGGGCAGGCGAGATGTACGTCCGGCGCTCAGGCCGGGGACTTGGGCGTTCGTCGGGATCGCGGCGATCATCGCGGTCTGGGTCGTGTACCGGATGGCCTCCTGGTCGCTGCAGCCCCATCCGAAGGGCCAGTCGCCGATGGTGTTCGGCGTGATCGCGCTCGCGGTGCTCACCGCGCTGGCGGTCGTCTGGCTCGGGCGCGGGCCCGCGCTGCGCTCGCTCGCGCTGCTCGGGGTCGTCGTCCTCTCGATCTATACGGTGCACTCCGCGATCCTGCTCAGCTACGTCAACGGCGACGTGGCCCGGGAGCAGGAGATCTACGTCCAGACCACCCCCTACGTGCCGGCGCTGATGCGGGGCATACAAAAGGTCTCCGAGGAGACGGTCGGCGGGAAGAACGCGCAGATAATCTACGACTCGAACGTGTCCTGGCCGTTCGCGTGGTACCTCCGAGACTACAAGCATGCCACCTTCATGCCGAATGGCCCCACCTCGACCCCGTCCGACGACGTGGAGTTCGTGCTCGTGGGTGTCGAGAACCAGGACAAGGTGTCGCCGTACATGAGTGACTACCAGGAGTTCCAGTACCCGATGCGGTGGTGGTTCCCCGAGGCGATGTATCGGCGGCTGGACGGGCGGCCCGAGATGGGCCAGCCGATCAGGGCTCACGGCGTGCTGGGGGTTCTCGGCACCGAGGTCCGGTATATAATCAGGGGCATCCAGGCGTGGGGCGACCCGCGAAACCAGGCGATGCTCTGGCGCTACCTGATGTACCGCAAGCCCGACGGGCAGCTCGACTCCTACGACATGATCGTGTACGTGCGTCGCGACCTCGTCGGCAGGTTCGTCTCCGGAGAGCTGGCGCCGTGAGCTACGCGCGGCGCGAGGCACGTGTCGGCCTGGAACTTCGTCCGCTCGAGCTGCTGGCCAGCCCCTGGTGGCTGGGGGCCGCGCTGCTCTGGCTGGTCGCATTGATAGTGCGCGGCGTCGCGGAGTACGCTCACCCCCTGGGCTACTCTGGAGCGGGCTACGCGTACGACGCGTGGGCGCTGTGGTCCGGGAAGGGCGAGCCCGGAGGCTACCTCGGCTTCGCGCCCGGCTACGCCCAGCTGCTGTCCCTGTTCCTGCTGCTCCTCGGTGCCGAGGACGCCGCGGTGAAGATCCTGTCCGTCGTCGTGAGCGTCGCGGCGGTCGTGGCGGCTCTCGGCGCAGCGAGCTGGCTCGGGCGCGCAGGCGCGATCACGGCGGCGGCGCTCCTCGCGGTGTCGCCCTTCTGGATCGGCATCACGAGCGCCGCCGCGCCCGACGGGGCGGCCGTCGTGCTCGCGCTCGTCGTGGTCGTATGCCTCTCGCACCGAGCCCGGTACCCGTGGGCCGCGGGGCTGGTGGGCGCGGGCTGCGGCTTCCTGCTGGCGTTCGGCTCGGTCGGGGTGTGGCTCGGGGCGCCGCTCGCCCTCCTGGCGGTGGTCCTGCTGCTCAGAGAGCGCCGCTGGCCCGGGCTGGCGGTGGCACTCCCGGCGTTCGTGGCCGCCGCGTCCGCCGGGCTCACGAGCTTCTTCTCGCGGCCTCTGCTGCCGCCCGCGAGGCCCAGCCCGGGGCTCGAGCTCGCGTCGTCCGGCCAGGCGGTGCGGGACGTGCTC
>CADDYR010000281.1 GCA_902810765.1 Chloroflexota bacterium | reverse complement strand
TCGGGCGCGATCCGGCTTTCCAGCTTCCACCCCTGCTTCCGGGCGAGCTGCGCCGCGACCGTTCGCTCGACGCTCGCCTGGGCGGGAGGTCCGGGAGGGGGAGAGAAGGTGACGCTCAGGCACGCCCCGCCCTCGGAGCTGTCGAGCCCGATCTCCACCTCGCCGGGGCGTGCGCGCTGTATCGCCTGGCTGAGCGCGCTCACGAGTATCTGGCGCGACACCAGCGCGTCCCCTGACACCTTCACAGGAGCATTGCTGTCTCGTACCCTGAGGCTCACCTGCCGGGCGCTAGCCAGCTGCCTCACCTCTCCCATCGCCTGCTCCAGCAGCTCTCGCAGGTCGAGCGAGCGCGGGCGGATCTCCAGCCTCTCCAGCTCGGCGTCGAGGGAAGAGGTGCTGGCGAGCGCCGGCTGCCGCTCGCGGAAGCGCTCCCAGAGCACGCGGGCCACGCCCTCGACTCCCCGGCGGAGGTCGCGGTACGCCTGGCGCTTCGAGACCGCGAGCTCCTGCGCGGCCTCCTCGACCGTCATACCCTCGACGTAGTGGAGGTGGAGGAGGTCATAGAGGCGCGCGCTCGGAGAGCGGAACGTGGAGTGGCGGTCGGCGTCCAGGCTCTCGATGGCGGACAGCAGCTCACGGCGCAGCCTCTGACCCGAGGTCGTTGCGCCGGACCCGGGCTCCGGATCGCAGTATCTGGTCAGCGCGTGCCCCTGCAGGTGCGGGAAGTCGTACAGGTGCTCCAGGGCCTCCCGTACCTGCTCTGCGAACTCGGCCGTAGGAACGTTGTCACCGTCCATCGGTACTCCTGCTCCGATCAGGGATGTCACCTGTTTGTCACGTTCGTGGCAAAGATGTGTGGTCAGTATCCTCATGCCCATCTTAAACTAATCATAACAGTAGATACCGAGCCGGGGCCGACCGCTCACGAACAGATGCAAGATCCGGGGACCTACAGGGGGTATAGAGCCATGAGTACTGGGAATGGACATGCTCGACTATCTCGCAGGCGATTTCTTGCCATGACCTCGAAGGGCGCAGCCCTGCTATGGGTATCATCTCTGGCAGCCGCGTGTGGTTCCACGGGCAGCAAAGGTGCCGCGTCCGGTGGTAACGCAACCGCCGGATCGGGTGGCAACGCAAACAACGGATCGAAAGGTGCGACGACCATCACGATGTGGGCACGCGACAGCCAGAAGACGTTCATTGGTGACCTGACGAAGGCGTTCAACAAATCGCACACGGATGTGCAATTGCGGGTCGACTTGATACCGGCCAGCAACTTCGTGCAGAAGTTCGGCACGGCAGTAGGGAGCGGCTCGGGACCGGACGTGGTCTCCATAGACCTGGTCTATCTCCCTTACTTCTCGTCCGTGGGAGCTCTCGAGGATATCACGGACAGGGCCAACACCCTCTCTTACAAGTCGGGCCTCGACCCCGCCCACATGCGACTGGCCACCTACAAAGGCAAGCTCTACGCGCTGCCGTTCACCTCCGAGGCGTCAGTTCTCTACTACAACAAGACCCTTTTCAAGAAGGCCGGGCTCGATCCCGACAAGCCGCCCAAGACCTGGGCGGACATAGAAACAGCTGCCCGCAAGATCCGCGAGCTGGGCGACGGATATTACGGCTACGTCTTTTCAGGAGCGTGCGCCGGTTGTAACGCCTTCACGTTCATGCCCTATATATGGGCTAGCGGAGGTGACGTGCTCAAGGGGCGAGGTGACAATCCGAAGCCCACCTTCGACTCGTCTATCATCACGGAAGCGCTTAGCCTCTACAGGCGGATGTGGCAGCAGGGCGTAATGGCGCCTCTCAGCAGGACCGATCAGGGTTCCAACGCTGGCCCGGCCTTCGCGAGCGGCAAGATCGGCATATACGGCTCCGGAGCGTTCTTCATTCCGACGCTGAGCAAGGCCAAGGGTTTCGAGTGGGCGGTCACGCCTATTCCGGGCAAGAGCGGTGGCTACGCATCGTTCGCTGGCGGCGACGAGATCGCCATACCGAAGACATCCAAGAACAAGGATGCTGCCTGGAGCGTCATAAAGTGGGCCACGGGCAAGGACGCACAGAGCGTGCTCGCTCACGACGGCATAGTTCCCATCCGTACCGACCTGCTCAAGTCTATCTACGAGCCGCTCAACCCAAACTATCCCGCGTTGGCCAGGGCGATGCTGCGTGGGAGAACGCCGTACAGCACGGTCTACAACGCGCTATTCAACGATAACAACGGTCCGTGGATCACGATGATCGACGACGCAGTCTTCAAGGGCAACATCGAACAGGCGCAACGGTCGGCACAGCAGAAGGCCCTCGATATCGTCTCGAGCGGAACGAGTGGCTAGGACCAGCCCCGAGTGGCGCACGTGCCGTCCCCGGACCAGAGCTTCCGAGCAGCCAAAGAGGCTTGTGGGACGCCGTCTGTCCACCAGACGCCGTTAACGGCGTCTGAGCTCGAGACTCTCATAGAGGTCATATAGGTGGACCGCGCCTCTGAACGACGATGCAGGGCAGGCGAGCGAAGATGGTAGAGAGGCGGGTATGAGCGGCTTCACGAAACAAGGTCCTCGGAACGATACGCCCTATACTCCTACAGCTGGGGTGGGTCGCCGACGCGCTGGCGACCTCAGCTGGTATCAGCGCAGGCAGCTGACCGGGGTGCTGTGTGTACTACCAGCTGCGCTCTTCATCACGTTGTTCTTCTTCATTCCGCTTGTACTTGCCTTCTGGATGTCTTTGTATCGCTGGCCCCTCCTGGGAATTCACAAGTTCATAGGTGTGGCCAATTATGTGGCTGCGTTCCACGACTCGACGTTCCTCCACGCGGCCGGTTTTACCGCCGAGTACACGCTGATAATCACGCCCATCCTCTTGATCGTGGGCCTGATTCTAGCTCTGCTTGTGAAAGGCTCCAGGCGTGGCACGGGCTTCTTTCGCACCGTCTACTTCCTGCCCGTTCCCATCGGCTTCGCATCTGCCAGCTTTCTCTGGGTATGGCTGGTCCAGCCGGACGTCGGGCCGTTCGGCCGAATCCTGCAGATGATGCACCTGGTCGCTCAGCCGCCACAGTGGTTGGCAGCGACGGCGTCTGCGTTGTTCGTCGTGATCGCTATGGTTACCTGGAAGACGTCGGGCATGCAGATGATTCTGCTCATGTCCGGCATGCAGGCGATCCCGACCGAGCTGGAGGAGGCAGCGCGCGTGGATGGGGCTGGCCGCTGGCAGGTGTTCTTTCACATAACCCTGCCGTTGCTGCGACCTACCCTGGCGTTGGTACTGGTGTTCTCCGTGGCCGGGTCTCTGCTCGCCTTCGACCAGTTCTATATAATCACCGGCGGCGGCCCTTCGAACTCGACCATCACAGCCGTCTATTGGATCTACCACACGTCGTTCGTCACTTTTCAGCTGGGATATGGCTCCGCTCTATCCATCCTGCTGATGCTCGTGCTTGCCGCTGTCAGCTTCGTCCAGCTAAGGCTGATCCATAGGTCCACCGAGTTCTGAGAGGATTCGGATTATGAAGATTGGAATCACTAAGCTTGTGGATCTTCGTCAGGCAATGCCAGCACTTGCCTGGTGGGTCGTATGCTCGGCTCTTGCCGCGCTATTCATCTTCCCGATCTACCTGATGGTGATGCAGTCGGTAAAGCCTCTCGACGAGGCAGTGGCGATTCCGCCAACGCTCTTCCCCCACCAGTTCTCGCTCGAGTCGTTCCTGGCTCTCAGCGGCGAGAATGGTAGCATAAACATAGTGCACCATATCCTCAACAGCTTGTACGTAGCGATAGCAGCAGTGGTCGGGACCGTGGTAGTCAGCACTCTTGGGGGCTACGGCTTCGCGAGGTTGCCTTTCCCGGGACGAAACACTCTCTTCTTCGCCATGCTCACGACGTTCATGATCCCCTTCCAGGCGATCATCACGCCGCTCTACCTCGTTCTCCGCACAATCGGTATCGAGAATACATTGCTCGGACTGGCCCTCGTGTACATCACGTTCGAGCTGCCGTTCGGCCTCTTCCTGATGCGGAACTCGTTTGCCACCATACCTGCCGAGCTCGAGGAGGCCGCGTTCCTTGACGGCTGCTCCCCTCTGTCTGCGCTGCCGAGGGTGATGCTGCCGCTGGCACTGCCTGGTGTGGTGACAACCGCTCTGTTCACCTTCTTCGCGTCCTGGAACGAGTTCTTCGCCGCGCTGATATTGATCACGGACCAGGATAAGCTGACACTGCCGGTGACACTCTCTATACTTCAGACGGGACAGTTCGGTACCCTGAACTGGGGCATCCTGGAGGCAGGTGTCGTAGTCAGCGCAATCCCCTGCATCATAATTTACTTGCTCCTACAGCGCTACTACGTCAGCGGCCTCCTCAGTGGGGCGCTGAAGTGATCGTCGCATGGATCATAGCTGAACAAAGGGCACCACTGGTGCTACGATCGTACAGCGGACCGAAGCGAGAAGGGGAACGAGATGCTACGCACGACCAGGACGAGCACCGCGATCGTCGACACGAGCCGCAGCCCTCACGCGCGGCTGAGGCCTGTGGGTGTGGATGCGGTGAGGCTCTCGGACGGCTTGTGGGAGCCCAGACGGGAGGTCAACCGCAGGGTCACCATCCCCTCCCAGTACGAGCACTGTGAGCGCACGGGGCGCATAGACAACTTCCGCAGGGCGTCGGGCAAACGCCCCGACCTGCCCTTTCAGGGCATCTACTTCAACGACTCGGATGTGTACAAGTGGCTGGAGGCAGCATCGTGGAGTCTTGCGGGCAGGGAGGACCCCGAGCTCGGCGCGCTCGTGGACTCGGTGATCGAGGAGGTGGCCTCAGCCCAGGAGCCGGACGGCTACCTGAACACGT
>CADDYR010000280.1 GCA_902810765.1 Chloroflexota bacterium | reverse complement strand
TCGAGAGGGAGAGGTCTCGGAGCACCGGCTGTTCCTGGTAGGCGAAGGATACGTGCTCGAAGCTGATGCCATACCTGATCCTGTGGGGCAGGGGGCGGGGATGCTCGGGCACCGGCAGGTCTGCTGGAGAGCTCAGCACCCGATCGAGGGAGGGCAGGTAGGATCCGAACGCGAAGGGCCAGTAGGAGACCGCCTGTCCCAGCTGGTAGAACGCCCCGCGGAGCATCGTGGCCGCACCGCCGTACAGTACGAGGTCGCCGGGCGTTAGCTCGCCGCGCGAGATCAGCACGACCGTCCAGATGTACACCGCGGCCACCGAGAGAGAAGCGAGAGCGCCCGCGAGACTCGACTTTATCGCGAGCGAGCGCCTGTGTCGGTCGATCCGCTCGAGCGTACTGTCGAAGGTGGTGTCGTAGCGCTCGCGGAAGAACCTGGCGAGGCCGTACAGCCTCACGTCCTTCGCGAGCTCTGGTGCGAGCACGGCCTCGCGGCAGTACTCGAGCCTCCTGGCCTCGGGCGCCTTGCCGTACAGGTGTGCCCCGATCGCGAACATGTACTCCCACCTCATCGCGAGCTCGGGCAGCGAGGCGAGGAACACTACCAGCGGCGCGAGAGGGCTGAGGCCGAACAGCGCGAGGGCGAGCGCGCCCATTGTGAAGAGCTGGAGCACGCCTCCCGCGCCCTGAGTGAGCAGCTGCAGGCCCGTGCGGTCGGCCCCCTCGCGCACCCTCGCCAGGTCGTCCGCGAAGGTGGGGTCCTCGAACCGCGCCAGCCCCTGCCAGCCGTTCGCCGCCCGGATCATCCGCTCGGAGAAGCGCCCGGTGATCCTGTCGCCCGCCATCCCCTCGAGCGAGCGCGAGAGGGGCTGCAGCACGTGGCTCAGCGCGACCGACGCGGCCGCGAGGAGTATCCAGGCGGCCAGGGGCAGGCCGCGCGCGAGCTCTCCCGGTTGGCCGCCGAGGTGGAAGTCTATCGCCGCCCGATCTATCACGGCCTTCGAGAGCACCAGCTGCACGGGGGAGAGCGCAGCCTGCACGACGAGCAGAGAGAGCATCCCGACCACGAGCGGCGGGCTGACCTGCCACGTGAGCCTGACGGCGAGCCCGGCAAGCCCAGCCGTTCGCCTCGCGTTCGCGCCGAGCGCCTGCCTCTCCTGCAATTCGCGGCTCCTCTCGGTAAGGCGGTCAGCCGGTCACGTGCGTGCTGAGTGCACGGAAGGTGCCGCGCTCGATCACGGCCTCGAACCTGGCGTCGCTCTCGAGGCTGCGGAGACCGACGACGAGCGCTGGCACACCCTCCGCCTCTACCTGGCGCTCTGGCAGCATGAGGTGCCGGGTGTGCTCGCGCCAGAACCTCCGTCCCTCGGGCGTGACCTGCGCGACCCAGTAGGAGGTGAAGTGGTCGAGGAAGAGGTCGCACCGCTCGCAGTACGCCTCGGCGTAGTGCATCCCGGTCATGAAGGTATCGAAGCCGATCACGAGCGGCACGAGCGCGCCACAGCCCGGGCATCTCTTCGCGCGGGGTCCTATCCCCTCCCGTGCCAGCCTCTCCTCCGCCTCGATCATGCGCAGGGACGCGGCCCGATAGCCCTTGATTCCCCGGAACAACCTGGCCGAGCCGCCGCGCGAGAGCTGGTTCACGGGCACCTTCCCGCACGGCATGCAGTACAGCCAGAGCTCGCGCTCCGGCGTGAACCTGCCCCACAGGCGCCGCTCGCCGCAGCAGGGACACCACAGGTCCGTCCGCTCCCAGCCGTCGGGATCGCCGACGACGAGGCCGAGGGGAGCGGCGTCGCGCACGAGCTCGGTGGAGAGCACACGCTTGAGCCTGAGCCTTCCGCGCTCGAGCCGCTTCGCGACCGCGTCCTCCGAAAGCCCCAGCCTCTCGGCGATCTCCGAGTACGGCGACTCGCGGACGTAGCGCTCGATCAGGACCTCGCGGGTGTCGGGCGGTAGCAGGGCGAGCGCGCGGTCGAGCAGCTTCACGAGCTCGCGCCGCTCGAGCTCCACGTCGAGGTCGTAGTCGTCCTCCGCCCGGTCGGGCAGCCCGCCCTCGGAGGGCGCCGAGCGCGCGAGCTCCCTGGCACGCGAGCGGGACCACCTGAGGCAGACATTGCGGGCGATCCCCGAGAGCCACCGCTCGAGCGCGGCCGGGTCGTGGAGCGCGTGGAAGCTCCTCAGAGCCTCGTACATCGTCTCCTGCGCGAGGTCCTCGGCCGCGTCGAGATCACTGGTGAGCCGGTAGCAGAGGGCGAGCACCCTCGGCCGGCTCGACTCCAGCGTCCGCGAGAGATTCCGATATTCTTCCGCTGAGGAGATCAATCCGCACCTCCCATGGCTCTATATATACATCGCTCGAGCGGCCCGATTCCTGACAGGTACCGTGCGGAATCCGGTCGGGTGGTCGAGCTCGTCATCCTGAGGCCACGGGCCGGAGAAGCTGTTTTCCCTGGGCAGATCCCTCGCCTTCGGCTCGAGATGACAACGGGCGGGTGCTCGCCCGGCATCGGGAGGATTCGGAACGACGTGGAGGTGCGGGATCGCTGGAAACCCTGGCGATCCCGCACCTCCACAGGTCTATCGTGACCTCGATCGAGCGCTGCTCCCCGCGGCCTGCCTCACCGGGCGGACGTGGCTATGCCCGTGATGCGGGGCGTGCCGATGCCCGTGCCCATGTCGTAGGCGGGCCTCACCGGGTAGTAGCCGTTGCTGTTCTCCACCTGGTGCACCCCGGTCACATCGTGGAAGTAGCGCGTGTAGGCGTAGCGCGAGCGCAGCAGCCTGTACAGCTGGAAGTTCGCCGCGCCGTACCGCTCGCCGTGGTAGCTGTCCCACAAGACGATCACCGCCGACCACAGGGGAGACGACAGGCTCGTGCCGCCGATGCCGAACCATCCGGGCACCGGCTGCGTGGAGGCGAAGCTTGCGCAGGTGCTGTTGGTCGAGCGCACACCCGTGCAGTACTCGGCGTAGGGGGTGAACTCGTCGGCGTTGGCCGACACATCCGGGACCTCCCGGCAGGGCCTGCCGAGCGCGGCGAACTTGCAGTAGGGGGCCACCCGGCTGTACGAGCTGTTCACCCCGGGCCCCCACTGGTACCCGGGCCTGCCCCAGAAGCGACTGTTGCCTCCGCCGCTCGCGCCGAACAGCGAGCAGAACTCGAGCCCCGCCTCCGAGCCGTCGCACAGGTTCAAGGGGTTCCACACGGTCTCGTATCCGGAGGGATAGCTCGGGTGCTGGCTCGAGCCGGGATCGTACGACTCGAACGACGTGCCGCCGACGGCTGTGACGTACGGCTGTGAGGCTGGATCGTCCACCGCCAGGGAGTACTGGCTGGGGCTGCCGGTGTCCAGCAGGCAGTCGTAGGCGCCGGAGTCGCCGGAAGCGACGAACATGCTCTGACCCTGCAGCGCCATCTGCCTGAACGCGATGGACTCGGCCTTGAGCTGCCCCGCTCCAGCATCCTGCTCGCACAGCCCCCAGCTGGAGCTCACCGAGTCGGCGAAGTCGTCGCGCGCAATCTGGAAGTACTCGTCGGTAACCGTGATGCCCTCGTAGTCGTTCGGCGCGTTGTACACCAGAATGCCGTTGACCCTCGGAGCGACGGCTATCTGGATCTCGAGGTCGGCCTCCACCTCGATGTCGCCGCTGTAGTCGGGGGGACGCGCGCACACGTCGCCCTTGGGGCACCTCGGGTGCAGGGGGCCGCCATCCACGTTGACGTCAACGAGGGGCACGTTCCTCAGTCCGCCGAAGAACCTGTGCTGATAGGTGTAGACGTCGGAGCGCTTGTAGCCCGAGAGCTCGAACACGGCGAGCGTCTTGCCCTGCCCTCTGCTGCCAGCCCGGTATACGCCACGAGCGCCGTAGATGCTGGTCACCTGCGAGGGCGTGAGCCCGCTCCCTCCCGGGCCCGCTCCGTAGCCGGGCCTGGCCAGCGCGGCCGGTCCCTCGGCGCGGAGCGCTCTCGGCAGGAGTCGCTGCGCCTGCCGGGACGCAGCTCCCGTCCTGACGTAGTGCGGGTGGGTGCGCGAGGTGCTGGTCAGCCCCATCACTCCCTCCACCGTCTGCGACAGATACGCCGGCACCTCGGCCGGCTCGGTGTTGGCGTAGAAGGAGGCGCCGTTTGCCGCTCTGAAGTCGGCTATGCGGGTTCTGAACGCCCTCTCGACCTGAGCGGTGGTGCCGGTGGCGCGCAGGAGGAACGGGTTGCCCGTGGGCACGATCCGCAACCCCTCGCTCTCCAGGTAGCGCCTCGCCGCCGTCGCGCCGGAGCTGTCCGGAGCGAACCGCGCGCCGAACTCGCCCTTGGGCAGCCAGCGGTGGTAGACCGGGCTGGTGGGGTCGTACATCTCCGCCAGCAGCCGGTCCATATCGGCCTGGTGGCCTGGCGCGAGCACGAGCTGGACCGTCATTCGAGCGCTAACGGGATGGGGTCCGGTATACCTCGTGGTGGGCCTTATCTTCGAGCCGTCGGCGAGCCGGACATACGAGCTGCCTGGCCTGGTAGTGGCGTGTGCGAGCGCTCCAGGCTGCAGGATCAGCAGGGACGCCATCAGGAAGAAGAACGAGGAAACGGGTACGCGGGACCTCATAGGAAGCCTCTCCATGGCTGCGTTCCGCCAGCGTGAGGCGCTGGTGCCTGTAGTATCGAATTATCGCTGGAAAGCCTGAAAAGTCAATACACCCGCGTCATCCGGATTCCGTGTCACGGAATCTTGCGACCGCGTTCCGGCTCCCCCGAACGGGCGATGGACCGGCGGCGCGCGATGCGATCACGTGGTCGGTTGCTCGCCCCCGTCTACTGGAAGGCGTATGATGAAGCGGCTGCCGCCGGGTGGGGCCTGGGCCTGTACATCAGCCGCCAGATCGTGGAGATGCAC
>CADDYR010000279.1 GCA_902810765.1 Chloroflexota bacterium | reverse complement strand
GCATGGGCGGGCCGACGCTCGACCCCGAGGTCGAGAAGGCGGTGTTCGCGAGCCTGGCCGCCGCCGCGTT
The DNA here is from genome assembly GCA_902810765.1 of Chloroflexota bacterium. GTDB lineage: Bacteria > Chloroflexota > Chloroflexia > Thermobaculales > Thermobaculaceae > CADDYR01. The sequence continues at coordinate 4,839 of CADDYR010000279.1, read as the reverse complement.
CAAGCACATGCTGGGCCTGCCGTGGTGCGAGGATAGATGAGGCCCGGCCGGGGATGTTGAGAGGCTCATCTGCAGCGCGGTGATCCGCCCGAGGACACGTGCGGGCGGGCGAGTTGCTGTATCATGGCGGGCATGGCGCACGACGGACGGACCTTTGCGGGCGGCTTCTCCAGGCGGTACTCGGTCCCCGTGGCGACGTACCGCCTGCAGCTTCACTCCGGCTTCCGCTTCGAGCACGTACAGCTACTCCTGCCGTACCTCGAGGCGCTGGGCGTCTCGCACCTGTACCTCTCGCCCATCTTCGAGGCGGCTCCTGGCAGCACCCACGGCTACGATGTGCTGAACCACAACCGCGTGAACCCCGAGCTCGGCGGGCTGCCGGCCCTGTACGAGCTCGGGGCGGAGATGATGCGGCGCGACCTGGGGCTCGTGCTCGACATCGTGCCGAATCACGTCGGGATAGCGGGCGGGACGAACCCGTGGTGGGAGGACGTGCTGCGCTACGGTCCGGCCTCGAGGTACGCGCAGCACTTCGACATAGACTGGGGAGCCTCGGGCGTGCTCGTGTACCCCGTGCTGGGAAAGCCGTTCGGCGCGGCGCTCGAGTCCGGAGAGATCAGGCTGGAGCTGGTCGGGGGGGAGCCGCGGGTCCGCTACTACGAGCATTCGTTTCCCCTCGCGCCGGATACGTATCCGGACGTGATCCGCCTGCCGCCGGTCTCGCTCGGCTCGAAGACGAGCCATCCGAGGTCGCTCCCCGACCTGATCGAGATCCTGCAGAGCCTGCCGGAGGCGTCGCGCGAGGAAGCGGAGACGGCGCTCGGCCGGATGAGGGAGATTCTGACCTCGGAGCCCGCGATGCGCGAGCACGTCGAGCGCGGCCTCGAGGAGCTCAACGGGAAGGTGGGAGACCCCGAGAGCTTCGACCAGCTCGACGCGGTACTGTCTGAGCAGCGCTACAGGCTCGCGTACTGGCGCGTGTCGGCCGAGGAGATCAACTACCGGCGGTTCTTTGACATAAATGACCTTGCGGCGATTCGCCAGGAGCGGGAGGAGGTGTTCGAGGAGACGCACCGCCTGCTCTTCGAGCTGGTGGCGCGCGGGATCGTGACGGGCGTGCGCGTGGACCACGTGGACGGGCTGAACGACCCCGGCGGCTACCTCGGGAGGCTCTCGTCGCGCCTGAGGGAGGCGGCCGGGGGACGGGGGGTGCCGATCTACGTAGAGAAGGTCCTCGAGCCCGGGGAGCGACTGCCGCGCGACTGGCCGGTCGCGGGCACGACCGGGTACGACTTCATGTCGCGCAACGATGGTCTGATGATAGATCGCGAGAGCGCACGCGCGCTCACCGAGACGTACGAGCGCGTCACCGGCCGGAGCGATCGCTTCCGCGACGTGGTGTACCGCTCTAAGCGGCTGATCGAGGACACCTCGTTCTCGGGCGAGATCAGCGTGCTCGCGGGCGAGCTGCACAGGATGGCCCGCAGGCACCGGTCGCACCGCGACGATACCCTGCGCTCGCTTCGTCACGCGATCGAGGCGACCCTCGCCTGCTTCCCGGTGTATCGCACCTACGTCTCGGAAGAGCCCTCGGATTTCGGGGAAGAGGAGTACATCGAGGAGGCGATAGCCGAGGTGCGGCGCCGAGAGCCGGGGATACCGTCCGACGCGCTCGGCTTCCTCGAGGAGGTGCTGTTGCTGCGGGAGGCCGAGCCGGAGGAGATGGCGCGCCGCGCCGCCTTCCGGAGGAGGTTCGAGCAGCTCTCGAGCCCCATCATGGCGAAGGGGTTCGAGGACACCGCGCTGTACCGCTACAACCGGCTGGTCTCGCTGAACGAGGTCGGAAACGATCCCTCGACGTTCGGCGCCCCGCCTCGGCAGGTCCACGCCTGGCTCGAGGAGCGGGCGAGGGACTGGCCCCACGCGCTCTCGGCCAGCTCGACGCACGACACGAAGCGGGGGGAGGACGTGCGTGCGCGGCTGCACGTGCTCTCGCAGGTGCCGCGCGAATGGCGGGGGGAGGTGCGGGCCTGGGCTGGGCTGAACGCGAGGTACCGCTCGACCCTGTACGGCGACCCCGTACCTGGTCCGAACACCGAGTACCTCATCTATCAGACGCTCGTGGGCACGTGGCCGGAGGGAGGAAGGGTGGACGGCGAGTACCGCGAGCGCCTCCACGCGTACCTCACGAAGGCGCTGCGCGAGGCGAAGGCGCAGACTAGCTGGCTCTTGCCCGACGAGCGGTTCGAGTCGGCCTGCCACGACTTCCTGACCGCCATACTCGACACGAGGAGGTCGCGAGCCTTCCAGCGGAGGCTCACAGCTTTCTGTGAGCGCATATCGCTTTCGGGGAGGCTCAACTCGCTCTCCGAGCTCGTCATCAAGGCGACCGCGCCGGGCGTGCCCGACTTCTACCAGGGCGAGGAGCTGTGGGACGACAGCCTGACGGACCCGGACAATCGCAGGCATGTGGACTTCGCGCTCCGGGAGCAGCTCCTGGCCGGGCTGACGGATGTGCCCACCGCCGACCTCTCCGAGCCCTCGGCGAAGCTCTGGCTCACCCATCGCCTGCTCGCGCTCAGGGCGCGGGCCCTCGAGCTGTTCGCGAGCGGCAGCTACGAGCCGCTCGAGGTCGAGGGGGAGCGGGCGGAGCACGCGTTCGCCTTCGCGCGCGAGCGGGGTGGGAGATGGGTGGCCGTCGTCGTGCCACGCCTGACCTACTGGATGACGGAGCCGCCGGGAGGGGTGCCCCTCGGCATCCCCGCGTGGCGGGATACACGCGTGAGGCTTCCGGCCGGTGTCGCTGACTGGCACGATGGGCTGACCGGCAGGGTCGTGGCGGCGGACCGTGAGGTGAGGCTGGGCGATCTGCTCGAGGCGCTGCCGTTCGCGGTACTGCTCTCCGTACACGAGGGGTGAGGGACGAGATGTCGGAGGATGTGGGATCGGAGATCTGCACGCTGAGCCTGGGCGCGATCGCCGAGGCGGGCGGCGTGCGCTTTCGGGTGTGGGCTCCGCGGCCCTCGAGCGTCGAGCTCGTGCTGTACGACGGCGGACGCGTCCTGCCGATGGCGCGGGACGGCGAGTACTGGACGGCGGAGGTGCCGGGCCTGCGGGCCGGGGCGAGGTACAGGTACCGGCTGGACGGCGAGGGGGAGTTCCCCGACCCCTGCTCGAGGTCGCAGCCGGAGGGCGTGCACGGCCCGTCGGAGGTCGTGGACCCTTCGGCATTCGAGTGGACCGACGCGGACTGGCGCAGGCCGGAGCCGTCCGACCTCGTGATCTACGAGTGCCACATCGGCACCCTTACGCCGGAGGGCACATTCGAGGCGGCGGTCGGGCAGCTGCCGAGGATCGTGTCCCTTGGGTTCACTGCAGTGGAGGTGATGCCCGTCGCCGCGTTCCCCGGCAGGTGGAACTGGGGGTACGACGGCGTCGACCTGTTCGCGCCGAGCGCGAGCTACGGTGGCCCCGAGGGCTTCCGGCGGTTCGTGGATGCGGCGCACGCCGAGGGGCTCGCGGTGATCCTCGACGTGGTGTACAACCACTTCGGGCCGGACGGCAACTACACCGGCCTGTTCTCCGAGCGCTACACCACCCCGAAGTACCACACGCCCTGGGGCGACGCGCTGAACTTCGACGACACCGGCTCGGAGCACGTCCGCAGGTTCTTCGTCGAGAACGTGCTGCACTGGCTGCGCGAGTACCACGTGGACGGGTTCAGGTTCGACGCCACGTTCGCCATACAGGACTCCTCCCCCGTGCACGTCCTCGCCGAGATCTCGGACACCGTCCGTGCGTGCTCGAGCGGCCCCGGCCCCTATCTGATCGCGGAGACGCACGAGAACGACGTGCGGTACCTGCTCCCGACGTCGGAGGGAGGCTACGGGTTCGACGCGGTGTGGGCGGACGACTTCCACCACGCGGTGCGGACGCTGATCACGGGGGAGCGCGACGGGTACTACGCCGACTACGCGGGCACGGCCCGGGAGCTTGCTCGGGTGATCCGACAGGGGTTCCTGTACGAGGGGCAGGCGTCGCCGCGCACTGGGAGGCCGCGGGGCACGAGGGCGCGGGAGCAGCCGTGGTACCAATTCGTTTACTGCGTCCAGAACCACGACCAGGTGGGCAACCGCGCGTTCGGCCAGCGGCTGAACGTGACGGCCTCCCACGCGGACTTCCTCGCGGCCTCCTTCCTGCTCCTCCTGCTTCCGCAGACCCCGCTCGTGTTCCAGGGCCAGGAGTTCCTCGCCTCGACGCCCTTCCTGTTCTTCACGGATCACGAGCCGGAGCTGGGCAGGCTGGTGACGGAGGGCAGGCGCAGGGAGTTCGGCGTCTTCGCCGCGTTTGCCGACGCCTCGCTCCGCGAGCTCATCCCCGACCCCCAGGCACCCGAGACCTTCTACCGCTCGAAGCTGGACCTGGAGGAGGCGGAGCAGGGAGCCGGGCGGCTCTGCTCGAACCTGTACTCGGCACTGCTGGGCACGCGCGCGACCGACCCGGTTCTGAGGAGCGCCCGGCGACAGCGCGCCGAGCTGAGTGCGACCGCACACGGCAAGGCCGTCGTCGTTGGGATCGAGACCCGGGAGGGTCGGCGCGGGGTCGTCGCCAACTTCGGGGACGATGCCTACGTGCCTTTCCCGGGCGCGAGCGGGTTCGAGGTAGCGCTCCACACGGGCGAGCCCCGCTTCGGCGGCTCCGGCACCACTCCCGGCCTGCGGGAGGACGTGCTCCTGATTCCCCGGCACAGCGCGGCGTTGCTCAGGGAGATCCGCGCCTGAGCCTACCTCCTGTACCTCTGTGCCTGCATCCCGAAGAGCTGGGCGTACAGCCCTCCCC
>CADDYR010000278.1 GCA_902810765.1 Chloroflexota bacterium | reverse complement strand
GCATACAGGGCAGCAGGTGATACAGCGTGGGCACGTCCGTGCTGCCCTGTATGCTGCAGTGGCCCCGGAGCGCGAGGATGCCGCCGCCGGGCCGGCCTATGTTGCCCAGAAGCGTCTGGATGATGGCGGCGGCGCGGATCATCTGCACGCCCGTCGTGTGGTGGGTCCATCCGACCGCGTAACACCAGGCCGCCGTGCGGTCGGGGCCGGAGTTGCTGGTGAGGGCCTCCGCGACCCTAAGGAACGTCTCTTGTGGACATCCGGTCACCCGCTCGACCATCTCGGGCGTGTACTGCGCGTAGTGGCGGCGGAGTATCTGGTACACGCAGCGCGGGTGCTGCAGGGTGGGGTCGGAGGGCGGAGGGGCGGAGGTCATCCGCGCCTCGAGCTCCTCGAAGCGCTCGGCCTCCGCTGCTGTGTAGTGCTCCGCGAGCGGGGAGGGCATGATCTCGCCCTCGTAGGCCCAGGTCTTCATCCGATATCCGCCGGTGCTCTCGTCCCAGCCCGAGAAGAGCCCGTCGAGCTCGCTAGCATCCTTGAACTCATCGGACACGATGCTCGAGATGTTCGTGTAGCTCATCACGTAGTCGCGGAACCAGAGGTCGCGCTCGAGGATGTAGTTGATGAGCCCGCCGAGGAACGCGATGTCCGAGCCCGCGCGGATGGGCGCGTAGATGTCGGCCAGGGCCGAGGTGCGCGTGAAGCGCGGGTCCACGTGGATGACCGTCGCGCCCCGCTCCTTCGCCTGCATCACGAAGCGGAAGGCGATCGGATGGGCCTCGGCCATGTTCGAGCCCATGATGACGATACAATCGGAGTTCGCCAGGTCCCACTGCGCGGTGGTGGCGGCTCCGCGTCCGAACGAGGCGCCCAGACTGGGCACCGACGAGGAGTGTCATATGCGGGCCTGGTTCTCGACGAAGACCATCCCCAGCCCGCCGGCGCACAGCTTCTTGATGAGGTAGTTCTCCTCGTTGTCGAGCGTGGCCCCACCCAGCTCGGCGATCGCCAGGGTGTGGTTCACGGGCGTGCCGTCGGGCAATCTCTGAACGAACGTCTCGTCGCGCGTCTGCTTGACGAGTTGGGCGATGCGCTCCATCGCCCAGTCGAGCGGCCGCTCCTCCCAGTGGTCGGAGTAGGGCGCGCGGTACTTCACGGTCGTGAGGCGGTTGGGGTTGAGCATCCAGCCGAGGGTGGCGGCACCCTTCGGGCAGAGGGTTCCCTGGTTGATCGGGCTGCGCGGGTCCCCCTCAACGTGGATCACGTCATCGCCCTTCGCGTAGACGAGCTGCGCACAGCCCACGGCGCAGTACGGGCAGATGCTCGTGCCGACCCGATCGGCCTCCTCGAGCCGGGGGCGCGTGGTGCGCGACCCCTCCGACTCCGCCGCCGTGCTCATCGGGTCCTGCCCATGGAGCTGGCGCGGCACCGACCAGTCGCGCAGCGCGCCGGCGATCCGGCTCCGGATAGACGCCCCAGTCGTTGCTTTCATCTCAGCCCTCCTTGCGCACGCCTGCTCAGGTCCTCGTGGATGCGCTCGAACTCCTCACGGCTGATCTCGCCGCTCGCGTACCTCTCCCTCAGGATGTCGAGGGCCTCGTCGGACCGGTGCCGCGAGCTCGGGCCTAACTGTCGGATCAGCCAGACCGCCAGAACTACCAGCCCGGCGAGCAGCGCCAGCGGAAACAGCACCATCACGAGCATCATCAGCATGCCGACAGCCATATCCCCCATAGGTGACACCTCTCAGCGCCGGACGAGTCGCGGACGCCAGGCAGCACAAGCCCTACCGCTCGGGAATCTCCCGACGGAGCCCCTCGGCGAACCTCTATCCCCCACACTCTCGGTCAGCGCTCGCTGCTCAGTATCTCGATCCTCCTGACGACCCCGGACGTGAGGTTCGGCTCGCCGTCGTACTCGACCACGACCCTCGCGCGGCGCCTCATGAGGTCGCACAGCAGGTCCGTGTCGCCCTTGCCGCCGTTCAGCAGGAAGTTCCGGCCGTCGTCGGTCTCGAGCCTGAAGCGCTGCTCCTGCACGACGGTCACGTGTCCGGTGATCGTCTTCACCCTTCCTCTCCTGGTGAGCCGCTTCCATGGGTGCGCGAGGGTTCGAACTGCAAGAAGCAAGCCGTCGCGACGCGCGGACACGACGAGGGTCCGGGAAGTGTTTCCCGGACCCTCGTGCCGAACGCCATTCGTGGAGCGTTCCTACTGACCGTGCATCACGCCCGGCTCGCCGATGCCCACGTTCGTGCGGGGAGCCTGCTTCTCGCGCTCGAACTCGTAGAGAGGCATCACCTCGCGCCCGAACTCGCGGTTGATCATCATCGCACCCGCAGTGTAGAAGGCGCAGGCGGCAGAGGCGATGAACAGCCAGCCCCCCAGTACCATCCACTTGTCGCTGCCTATCAGGTTGGCCACCGCAGCTGCGGTCGAGCCCGCTGCCAGCAGCGCCAGCACCGCCGTGAGCCCCAGGTTCCTCGCCAGAGCCCCCACGGCTCCAAGCCAGGTGACGATCGCGAGCACTATGAACCAGTAGCCCAGGGGGCCGTTCAGCCCGTGCGCTCCCCCCGGCAGGTGCAGCTTGCCGGAGGCGACGAAGGCCCACAGCAGCCCGTAGGCCATCCAGAACGAGCCCCATGTGCCGTGCATCGCGGTCGCAAGCCCGTCTCTGGCCTTGAAGGCCCACATGCCGGCGAGGAACTGCGCGAGCCCGCCGAAGAAGGCGGCGAAGGGGAACAGGATCGTCTGGGCGCTCGCCGGGCCGAACCAGTGGGCGAAGAAGGCCGCCACCATGAACGTCGCCCCTGCAAAGCCGAACAGCCCCAGGATCGAGGGCGCCGCTATCGGCTGCAGGAAGACCTCGGCCGGAGGCGCCTCGCCGGCCGTCGTCCGGGCCACGCCCGGCGCGCTCGTTACGGGCGTGTCCTCCCTGTGAGTGCGATCGATCGGTTCGCTCATAATTGCTCTACCCCCGTGTGTCTCGTGTTATTCCCGTAAGTTACCTGGAGAGATCGTTCAGAGCCGATCCGTCGGGCGTACGGGAGCCGCCTGCCGGATCGGACCGCTTGGCGGGCTCACATCGGACGCATCCCCTCCTTTCGAGTCCATGCTCGAGCCTTGTAGTGATGATGCCTTCACCCACATGTCATGCATTAGGCGTGCCACCCCTTATGGCAACCTATCCTGCCGCCCCACGCCCGGCCCGCGCCGCCACACGCGGGACTATACTGTAGGCGGGAATCTTCCCGACCATCCACTACACACGTGGGAGCAACCGATGACCCAGAGCATCGCACGCGAGATCGGACACAGCGGCTGGGGAGGGCAGTACGAGGTGCCCGACGACGAGCTGGCCGTCGGCAGCACGCTCGGCGGCCCCCGCGTCGCGACGATAGTCAAGGCCACGGGGGCGCTCGAGAAGGTCTACAGCGTCGAGCTCGGCGAGGACCTCTTCGGGACCGTCGCGCTCCGTCACTACGACGAGCGCACCGGCATGCACCTCGCCCAGGAGGGCAGCGGCACGTTCGCGATCCATCCCGAGCACCAGGAGCACCGCTTCACCCTGGCCTCTCGCGTGGCGGTGCGGGAGACCGTGTTCGTGCTCAACGGGGGACCGGGGGAGGACGGGTCGTTGGACCCTCCCGCGGTGTACCTGTGCGTTCGGCTAACCAACGAGGGGGAGTACCCCATAACCGTGGCCACCTACGCGTTCGCGGACCTGCAGGGCAGTACCGAGCGCGACGTCGTCGCCTCCTACGACGGGCGTCTGGGCGCACTCATAGCCTGGAACGAGTCCCGCCCGGACTGGGTCAGGGTGTTCGGCTGCTCCGAGAAGCCCGCGAGCTACGAGACCACGCTCGACTACGCGAGGTCGGTCCGGGACACGTGCTCGGGCCGGCTCTCCTCCAGGACCGACGCGCGCGGCGACCCGCTGGGCGTGCTGCACCTGTCCCACGATCTGAGGCCCGGCGACTCCGCGAGCTTCTACTTCGTGCTGACCTTCTCGGCGCAGGGGAGGCGGCACGCCGTAAGGACCTGCAGGGCGTGCCCGAAGGCGGACGAGGCGCTGGCACGCACGCAGGGCTACTACCGCTCCGTGCTGAGCCGATCCGTGGTCCTGACGCCCGACCCGGCGATCAACCGAGGGGTGCTCTGGGCGAAGGCGAACATGCTCAGGGTGGAGGTGAGGTCCCCGACCGGCTGGACGTTCACGAACGACCCCACGAGGTCGAACAACAGCGTCGGCCGCGACACCGCATGGTTCGGGTTCGGCTCGGACTACGTCACGCCCGAGTTCAGCCGCGAGGCCCTCCTGGCATATGTGCGCCTCCAGCAGCCGAGCGGCAAGATCGTCGAGTACTACGACATCCGTAACGGCAGGACCGAGGACTACGGCCTGAACATCAACGACGACACGCCGCTGCTTATCCTCGCGCTCTGGCATCACTACAACGCGACCGGCGACGAGCGGTTCCTGGAGGAGGTGTATCCGGCGGCGGCGAAGGCGGCGCGCTACGTCCTCTCGCAGCGGGACGAGCGGGGGCTGGTGTGGTGCACCGCCGACGGCACGGGGAACAGGGGCATCGCCGGCTGGCGCAACGTGATCGAGGGCTACAGGCTCTCGGGAGCGACGACGGAGGTGAACTCGGAGTGCTACGCGGCGCTCACAACCGTCTCGGAGATGGCGAGGGTGCTGGGCCGGCACGACGAGAGCAGGGAGTTCGCCGACGAGGCCGAGGCGCTGAAGGAGGCGATCAACCGGCACCTGTACGACCCCTCGAACGGGCTGTACTACCTGCACATCGACCTGGACGGCCGGCCGAGGACGGACGTGACCTGCGACCTGGTGTTCCCGGTGATGTTCGGGGTGGCGCCCGATCAGGTCGCCGCACGCATCGTCAGCCAGCTCAGCAGCGCGGACTTCTGGACACCCGCGGGCATCCGCACCGCGCCCCGGGACTCGGTGGACTACACGCCGGACGGAGGCTGGGGCCTGCTCGGAGGGGTGT
>CADDYR010000277.1 GCA_902810765.1 Chloroflexota bacterium | reverse complement strand
GCTGCACGAGCCCGCTGCGCCGAACGCCGCCGGCTCGTGCAGCAGCTCGTCGAACCACCGCCCGCCGATCTCGCGGTTCACCGGGAACGCCTGGTTCGACACGCCGCCGAAGAGGATCTCGTCGTTTCGCCGGCGGATCTCCGGCCCCACCGCCGCCAGCTCCCGCTCGCGGACCGCCGGGTCGGGGATGCAGTCGATCTCGTGCACGACCCTCACCCAGGCGAGCGCGTCGTCGATCCGCCGGATCACCCTCTGGGCGATGCTGTGCGGCAGCGCGCCGTGCTCGGCCTTCAGTTCCACCAGGCGGCGGGTGGCCCGGTAGCCGGTGGTGACGAGCGCCTCCCGGCTGAGCCAGCGGGTCTCGTAGTTCACCCGGTTGATGATCGAGGCGCGCTCCATGCCCCGCCGATGCTCCTCCACCGTGCGGTAGAAGACCCGGTAGCCGTGCTCGCCGGGCCGCTCGAAGAACGTCGAGCCGGGGTCGAGGAACGGGATCATCGTGCAGAGGAACGGCACGACGCGCTCTCCCTTGAACATCCGGAGCAGCCGTCCGCAGTAGTCGACCGTGTCGAACACCGAGCGCTCGTCCTGCTCCGGCATGCCGATGAAGTACCAGACGTCGACCTCGTGGATCCCCCTGTCCAGGGCCTTCCGGATCCAGCGCTCCATCTCGTCGGGGGTGAAGGCGCCCCGACCGGCCAGCCTCGCGATCCGCAGGTCGTGGCTCTCCGGCGAGAGCGTGATCGTGGTCCGGGGGTTGGCCCGGGCCATGGCCTCCAGCAGGTCGTCCGGCGTGAGGTCGAACTGCTCGTAGCTCACCGAGCGGAGCCCGGCCTCGGCCACGCGGTCGAGGAAGAACCGCATCCGGGACGGGGTCTCGTTGTACGAGCCGACCGCGTAGAAGTGGTAGCGGTCGCGGTCCGGCATGCGGAGCATCGTCTCGAACTCGTACTCGATCTGGTCGAAGGGCTTGCGGGTCACCGCGCGCCGTACGCCGTTGATCCGCCGGAAGGCGTCCCGCGAGCCCCCGCACCACCCGCAGTTCCGCGAGCAGCCGGCGTTCTGGGTAGAGAGGACCTCGAGGATCGGGAGCAGGTCCTCGCCCTCCGGTCGGGCCGGCTGCCGCGACCAGTCCGCGCCGCAGACGAACGTCGGCGGCGTGTACGTGAAGCCGTTGTCGCGGACCTCGCCGTCCCGGTCCTTCCACAGCAGGTTCGGGACGCCCGCCGGCGGCCTGCCGGCGGCGAGCGCGTCCATCAGCGCGGCCATGGGCTCGTGGGTCTCGTAGCCGCGCATCACCATGTCTATGAAGGGGTAGCGGATGAGCTCGTCGGCGTAGAGCGTGGACGAGATGCCGCCGAAGATGACCGGGGTGTCCGGATGGATCGACTTCAGGAGCTCGGCGACCGCGAGCGCCCCCTGCACGTGCACCATCCAGTGAAGGTCGATGCCGAGGAGCCTGGCGTCCACCGAGCCCAGGAACTCCCGAACGTCGGTCGCGGGAAACCTGAGGAGCACCGTGGAGAGGTTCACGACCCGGACGTCGTGGCCCCGCTCGCCGAGATACCGCTGGAGGGTCTTGAAGCCGAGCGGAAAATACTCGTAGAGCGGGGTGATCGGGACATCTCCGGCGGTGCCGAGGTACGGGAAGTAGATGTCGCCCCGATCCCGGAAGTCGAAGAAGGCAGGCGGGTGAACGAGCAGGAGATCGGTGGAGATCGGGGGGAACACTCGGTCCTGCTGCCTGCCCTTCAGTTCCGGGGGGAAGGAACTGCAATGTAGCAGTGCCACGGAGCGCGGGCATCGTGCGCGCTGCGTATGATCCCTACGGTGAACGCTGTACGACCTTAGGGTGATAGGCCGCCCAGGCAGCGTAACTGACGTACGGCGTTTCGCGCATCCCTCGCACTCAGCGGTGGGCTTAGCCTGCCTGCGGGACCTTCGCACAATATCTCCACACGGAGGGGGGCGGACGAACCGTATGCCGAGTTCGACGTGGGTCGATCCAGGCACCAGGGTGACCGAGATAACCGAGTTCTTCGAGGGACCGCAGGATGTCCTCTTTGGCTGCACGTACATTCCCCCTCAGGCGCCTGTCGGCGCCGTACTCGTGTGCTCAAGTCTGGAAATCGAATCCGTCCATAGCCACAGATTGGAAGTCTTGCTAGCACGCCACCTGGCGCGACGAGGCGTCACCGTCCAGCGCTTTCACTATCGCGGAGCCGGTCACAGTCGCGGGGAAGCGTCGCGCTCGACGTTGGAGACCATGCGCGCCGACGCGGGCGCCGCCCTCCGGAGGCTCTGTCAGCGCGCCGCCTCTGACTCTCTGGGCGTGGTGGGCATCCGTTTCGGTGCGCTCGTTGCGGCCGGCGCCCTGGGCTTCGAGCGACCGCGGCCGATCGCCCTCTGGCAGCCGGTTCTGCAGACCAGCGCCTACTTTCGTGAGTTGCTGAGGATCAAGCGGATGCAGGAGCTCCGCTGGGGACGTCAGACACAGTCGCCTGAGGAGGTGGCAGACGTCCTGTCCCAGCAGGGCTTCGTTGACGTTCTCGGCTGGCCCTTCTATCGATCACTCTACGATGAAACGGCATCCTTGACCGATGAACTCGGCCGTGAGCCTCAACACCTACTCCTCGTAGAGTTCGGCTCGTCAGGCGATCTCTCCGGACCCAATCGCGTCGCTATCGAATGTTGGCGAGAACGTGCCCACATCGTCGACACTTGTATGATCGCGGGTAAGCGCGACTGGTGGTTCGGCAACACGCCTCCACCACCTGAGGAGAGCAGACCGGAGGTCCGCCCGGCGCTTGACGCGACCGCTCACTGGTTTCAGTACGCTCTGGCCCACCGATGCGAGTGTCCGCTCCCCTCGTAGCCCACGCAGTCGAGGAAGTGCCACTGCGCTTCCGAGCCCACGACTCCACGCTGTTCGGTGTCCTCTGCGCGCCCATTTCCCCCTCGCATCCTTCACTCCACTCCCTGGCGCCATCAGGGACCCGGGCAGTCGTTTGTCTTCCGGGCGGGGCTAAGACCTCTCTCGCCTACAACCGCTTCTTCGTGCGGCTCTCACGGCTCTTGGCGGAGGGGGGGCTTGCAGTGCTCCGGTTCGATTATCACGGCATGGGAGACAGCAGCGGAGTCGCCGAGCGCTTCCACCTTGGCGCCCCGTTCACGGAGGACGTGGCGGGAGCCGTGAACTGCCTGGCTGGGCGAGGATTCGCTTCATTCGTTCTGGTCGGCGGGTGCTTCGGCGCAAGAACAGCCCTCGCCTATGCGGCCACGGATCCGCGGGTGGACCATCTCATACTCTTTACCCCGCCGCTCGTCGACGTCGGCATGGATGAGCCAACGACCGCGCGAACAGCACAACGATTCGTCAATAGCCTTGGTCTGTCGCAGCTGGTCCACCGGGCGCTCCGACCGCGTGTGCTGGTACGGGCCCTCAAGCCCGAGGTCCGAGCCGTGTACAGCCAGACGCTGCTCCAAGCGCTCCGCCACCGTCGCTGGAGGTCGAGACACGCGGACGAGTGGGTGAGCCCGCACCTCGTCCGCGACCTGTCGATCCTAGCTGAGCGAGGTGCTCAGGTGCTTCTTGTCTACGGCGATCAGGAGTCGGACTACCAAGACCTGCAACGAGCCCTCGACGGGAAGCTGGGCGCGGTGCTGCGAAGGAACAGAGGCTCAGTCAAGTTGCGCACGGTCGCGGGGAGGAGCATGCACGGCTTCACTACCGTCGAGTCTCAGGAGATCGCGCTCGATATCGCGGCGAACTACTTGCGGACAGCCACTTCGGACGGACCGGATCGCGACGCACATGGACCTCGAGTGGACTGACGAGCAGCGGGCGCTCCGCGACGAGGTCGTCCGCGTGGCGACGGCCGAGCTGAACCGCGACCTCGTCCGCCGCGACCGTCAGTCCGAGTTCTCGCCGGAGGCGTGGAAGGCGTGCGCCGCGCTCGGCATCCAGGGCCTGCCGGTGCCCGAGGAGTGGGGGGGATCGGGTGCCGACCCGCCGACCGTGGCCCTCGCGCTGGAGGCCCTCGGCTACGGCTGCCGGGACAACGGCCTGATCTTCTCGGTCAACGCCCAGATGTGGTCCTGCGAGCTGCCGCTGGTGACGTTCGGAACCGACGAGCAGCGTCGCCGGTACCTGCCCGGGCTCTGCGACGGCAGCCGCGTGGGGGTGCAGGCGATGACCGAGCCGGACTCGGGATCCGACGCCTACGCGATGGCCACGACCGCCACCCGCAGCGCCGGCGGCTGGGCGCTGAACGGCGTGAAGACGTTCATCACGAACGCGCCGATCGCGGACCTGTTCGTGGTCTTCGCGCGGACCGCAGCCGAGCGAACCATCGGCTCGATCTCGGCCTTCCTCGTGGAGCGCGACGCCCCCGGGCTGACCGTCGGGCCGCCCTTCGAGAAGATGGGGCTTCGAACCTCGCCGATGGCAGAGGTCGTGCTGCGCGACTGCCGGGTGCCCGAGAAGAGCCTCCTCGGGCCCATGGGGGGCGGCCTGGCCGCCTTCACCACGTCGATGGACTGGGAGCGGAGCTTCATCCTGGCGAGCGCCGTGGGCACGATGCAGCGCCAGCTCGAGCGCTGCGTCGCCTACGCGAGCGAGCGCCGCCAGTTCGGCCAGCCGATCGGGAAGTTCCAGGCCGTCTCCCACCGGATCGCCGAGATGAGGATCCGCCTGGAGACGGCGCGGCTGCTGCTGCACCAGCAGGCCCTGCGGAAGGCGCGCGGCCTCTCCACGCCTGCCGACGCCGCCATGGTGAAGGCGCACCTCAGCGACTGCTTCCTGCGCTCGAGCCTCGATGCGCTCCAGATCCACGGGGGCTACGGCTACATGGTCGACGCGGAGCTCGAGCGGGACGTGCGCGACGCGATCGCCGGCCACATCTACTCGGGAACCTCGGAGATCCAGCGCAACATCATCGCCGCCTACCTGGGGCTGTAGATGAACTTCCTGCTGCCGCACCTGCTGCTGGACGCCGCGGAGGGCCGGCCGGACGCGACCGCGGTCGTGGACGGCGAGCGCGCGCTCACCTAC
>CADDYR010000276.1 GCA_902810765.1 Chloroflexota bacterium | reverse complement strand
GCGCTCGGCGGCTCGCTGCCCGGCATCCGGTTCGACGGTGTCGGAATGCACATCGGCTCCCAGATGGTGAGCCTCGCGCCGATGGTCGAGGCGGCCCGGAGCCTCGCCGGGCTCGCGAGGGAGCTCATCGCTTCGGGCCACCGGCTGCGCTACTTCGACGTGGGCGGGGGCTACGCCATATCGTATCGGGACGAGCACCCCGATCCGCCGTCGGTGGCGGCTCGGGAGGTCTCGAGCCTCGTGCGAGAGCTCGGGCTCACGCTGCTCACCGAGCCCGGAAGGAGCGTCGTGGGTCCCGCGGGCGCTCTGCTGCTCCGCGTGCTGTACCGCAAGCGCAACGGCGACCACGAGTTCGCGGTCGTGGACGGAGGGATGAACGCCCTGCTCCGGCCGGCGCTGTACGGCGCGAAGCACCGGATACTCCCTGTGGCGCGCCGCGACGCCCCCACCGTGACGCTCGACGTCGTCGGGCCGGTGTGCGAGTCGGCTGACTTCCTCGCGAGGGACGAGCCGCTGGAGGACGTCCGTGCCGGGGACCTCGTCGCGGTGATGGATGCGGGAGCCTACGGCTTCGCGATGGCGAGCGAGTACAACGGCAGGCCACGCCCCTCCGAGGTGCTCGTCGAAGACGGCCGGGCGAGGCTGGCTCGCCGCCGCCAGACCTATGAGGAGATGCTTGCCCCCGAGCTCGGGCTGGACCACGGATGAGCGGCCCGTAGGCCCGGTGCCGCGCGGTATAATTGCGGGAGTGACGGTATCAGAAGCAGGACGGGAATCGGAATGAAGCTGCGCTACAGGCGTGCGAGCTACATCGGCGCGAACCCTGCAAGCAAGCACCTGGAGCACCTGCTCGACTGTCTGTGGGACGCATCGCGGAACCCGGCCCTCGGCACCACCGGAGAGTGGCGCCCGGCCGTGGACGTCTACCAGACGGCGGGCGAGGTGGTGGTGCGGGCGGAGCTGGCCGGGGTGAACGAGGAGGACATCGAGGCGACCGTGTTCAGCGACGTCCTCGTCGTGTCCGGCGAGCGCAGGTGGCCCCCGAGCGGGGCGGACATCACGTACCATGAGGCGGGCATACGGTATGGGCCGTTTCGCGTCGAGGTCTTCATACCGGCCGCCGTGGACGTGGACCGCGCCACGGCGCAGTACGAGAACGGATTTCTGACGGTGAGCCTGCCGAAGACACCGGCGAGCGTGCGCACCGTCAGCGAGATGAGCAGCGGTTAGTAATGAGCGAGTTCGATCTACTGAATCAGCGGGAGCAGTCAACGGATCAGGTCTCCGGGCCGGAGGTGGAGGTGGACAGGCCGGACATTCCCGGCACTCTGCCCCTCCTTCCTTTGAAGGACATCGTCGTGTACCCGTTCTCGGTCCAGCCATTCCTGGTCGGGCAGCCCCGTTCCATCCGGCTTATAGACGACATAATGAAGGGCAACCGGCTGCTGATGCTCGTCGCGCAGAAGAGCGCCGACATCGAGCAGGCCGGTCCGAACGACATATTCACGGAGGGCACGGTCGGGCGGATAGCCCAGATGCTCCGCCGGCCCGACGGCACCCTGATGGTCGCGGTGCAGGGCCTGGAGCGAGCCCGTGTGCTGAGGGTCACGAGGGAAGAGCCGTATCTCGTTGCCGACATCGAGCGCGTGGAGGAGGGCTACGAGGAGACCCTCGAGATCGAGGCCCTGCGCCGGAACGTGGTGGAGCTGTTCCAGCGGCTGCTGGGCCTGAACCAGCAGCTGCCGGAAGAGCTGGGCACCTACGTCAGCAACATCACCGACCCCCGCCACGTCGCCTACCTGGTGGCCGGGTCCATCCGGATGAGCCTCGAGGTGCGCCAGGAGATACTCGAGCTGCCGAGCGTCGAGGCCAAGCTGAGGAGGATCGTCGAGGTCCTCAACCGCGAGCTGCAGGTGCTCGAGCTGGGCCGGCAGATACAGACCCAGGCGCAGGAGCACATGAACAAGGCCCAGCGGGAGTACTTCCTGCGCGAGCAGCTCAGGGCGATCCACCAGGAGCTCGGCGAGGAAGACGAGCAGATGGCGGAGGTCAACCAGCTGCGCGAGCAGGCGAGCCAGACGAAGCTCTCGGCCGAGGCGCGCAAGCAGGTGGACCGCGAGCTCAGCAGGCTCGAGAGGTTGCCTCCAGCCTCCCCGGAGCACTCGATCATCCGATCGTACGTCGAGACCCTCCTCGGCCTGCCGTGGGAGGTGCTCACCGAGAAGGAGATAGACGTGGCCCGGGCCCGCCAGGTGCTCGACGAGGACCACTACGACCTCGACCGCGTCAAGGAGCGGATCCTGGAGTACCTGGCCGTGCGCAAGCTGAAGCGGGAGAGGCAGAGCGCGGAGGGCTTCGACCAGCGCGAGCCGATCCTGTGCTTCGTCGGCCCGCCGGGCGTCGGCAAGACCAGCCTGGGCCAGAGCATCGCCCGGGCGCTGGGACGGAAGTTCGTGCGGATGAGCCTCGGGGGCGTGCGCGACGAGGCCGAGATCCGCGGCCACAGGCGCACGTACATCGGCGCGATGCCCGGCAGGATCATCCAGGGCATCTCGCGGGCCGAGTCCGCCGATCCCGTGTTCATGCTCGATGAGGTGGACAAGCTCTCGGTGGGGTTCCAGGGCGACCCCGCGGCGGCGCTGCTCGAGGTGCTCGACCCCGAGCAGAACCACTCGTTCCGGGACAACTACCTCGACGTGCCGTTCGACCTGTCGAGGGTGATGTTCATCACGACGGCGAACACGCTCGACACGATCCCGGCCGCGCTCCGCGACAGGATGGAGGTGCTGGAGCTGTCGGGGTACACCGAGGAGGAGAAGCTCCACATCGCCCAGCAGTACCTCATCCCCAGGCAGCTCAGGGCGAACGGCCTCACTCCGGACGACGCGGAGATAGACGAGGGCGCGATACGCGCGATCATCCGAGGGTACACGCGTGAGGCGGGCGTGAGGAACCTGGAGAGGCACATCGGCACGGTGCTCCGAAAGATCGCGCGCCAGTTCGCCGAGGGGAATGCGCGGCGGGTGACCGTCACGGAGGATAGCGTGGACGAGTACCTCCGCAAGCCGTACTTCGAGCTGGAGGCCGCCGAGCGCATAGACCGGCCGGGCATCGCCACGGGCCTGGTGTGGACACCGGTCGGAGGCGACATCATCTACGTCGAGGCGGCGATCACTCCCTCGCGGGAGGACCGTCTGGTGCTGACGGGGCAGCTGGGTGACGTGATGCGCGAGTCCGCGCAGGCCGCGCTCACCTACGTGCGCTCGACGGCGCCGTCGCTGGGCATTGACCCGACGGCGTTCGATAAGAAGGCCATCCACCTCCACGTGCCTGCCGGGGCGATCCCGAAGGACGGCCCCTCGGCCGGGGTCACGATGGCGACGGCGCTCGCCTCGGCGATCACGGAGCGCCCCGTCCGCTCTGACGTCGCAATGACCGGAGAGATCACCCTGAGGGGGAAGGTACTGCCCGTGGGCGGGATCAAGGAGAAGGTGATGGCCGCCCACAGGGCGGGCATCCGGACGGTGATCCTGCCGAAGCGCAACGAGCGGGACCTGGACGACCTGCCGGAGGAGCTGCGGGAGGAGATGAACTTCGTGCTGGCCGAGAGCGTCGAGCAGGTCTTCGACACTGCGCTCTCGCTACAGGTCCCGGTCGCTTCCTGAGGGGGAGGCAACACAGGTCATCTGTGCACCGCCGCGACTCTCGTCGCGGCGGTGCCTGGCGTGAAACCAACACGGCAAAGGAGCAACGATGAGCCAGGACGAGCAGCAGGCAGAGATCAAGCGGGCAATGGTCGTGGTGGCGCATCCGGACGACGCCGAGTTCGGCGCCGCCGGCACGATCGCGAAGTGGGCGAGCGAGGGCATCGAGGTGTACTACGTGCTCTGCACCGACGGCAGCAAGGGCTCGTCCAACCCGAACGTGGCGGCCGAGGACCTCATCAGGATGCGCCGGCAGGAGCAGATCGAGGCCGCGAAGGTGCTCGGCGCAAAGGAGGTCGAGTTCCTCGACTACCCGGACGCCTACCTGGAGCACACGCTCGAGCTACGCCGCGACATCACCCGCATGATCCGCAAGTACCGGCCGGATCGGGTGATCTGCCAGGCCCCGTACAGGTCCTTCGGCAACAACGCCTACATCAACCATCCCGATCACCTGGCGGCGGGGGACGCCACGCTCGCCGCGATCTACCCCACCGCCCGGGACAGGCTCACGTTCCCCGAGCTGCTCGCCGACGGGTACGAGCCCCACAAGGTCCGCGAGGTGTACGTGATGGGCGGCGACGGCGCGGACACCTGGATAGATATAACGGACACGGTGGACAAGAAGGTCGCGAGCCTGCGCAAGCACGCCAGCCAGGTGGGCGACAGCCCGGAGTTCGCGGAGCGCATCAAGGAGCGGGCCGCGCGGGTCGCGGAGGGGCACGGCATGAAGTACGCCGAGGCTTTCAAGGTGTTCCGCCTGGGCTAGGCGCGCCGTGGGGCCGTCCGGGCCAGGGTGCGTACTGCTGCCGCGCGGCCACCTGCACGACCTCCATCTCGGGATAGCGCAGCGCCGTGAGTCTGCCTCCGAACACACACCCCTGATCGACGTTCAGGGTGTTGTTGCGCAGGACGGGCTCGGGCGCCGGGGTGTGACCGTAGACTATCAGCTGCCTGCCCCGGTAGGTCGCGGCCCAGTCGCGCCGCTCGGGCAGGCCGCTCTCGAGCGTCCGGCCGATCGTGTCTCCGTACAGAGCGAACCGCGCGATCCGGTCCGACACCTTGCCGATCATCCCCTCGCGCAGCCCCCCGTGCGCGACGACGAGGCGGCGCCTGTCGAGCAGGTAGTAAGGCGGCGAGCTGCTCATCAGCTTCAGAAAGCGCTCCACCAGGTCTTCGCGAAGGGCCGGCTCGAGAGCGTCGAGCTGCTCGAGCGTGCGCTCCAGGCCGTACCGCACCGTCACGCGCCTGCCTCTGAGGTGGCGCATCAGCTTGTTGTCGTGGTTGCCGGGCACGAACAGCGCCCGGGAGCTGGCCGCCAGCCACGTGACGACGTCTATGCACGCGGGGACGTTCGGTCCCCGATCCCCGATGTCCCCCACGAACAC
>CADDYR010000275.1 GCA_902810765.1 Chloroflexota bacterium | reverse complement strand
TCCTCCATCCTCCCGGGCTGGCGACGGGGTAGATGCCCGTGTTGTCGTCCGCGATCGCGACGCTGCCCGCGCTGACGCGCGTGCGGGGCGTGTCGAGGCGGGGAACCCTGAGGGGCTCGGGCAGCGGACCCATGTACGGAAAGCCCGGCAGGAAGCCGAGGAAGTACACCGTGTACTCCACCGACGCGTGAAGGCTCGCGACCTCCTCCTCGCTCATTCCGGCGCGCCGCGCGACCTCCTCGAGGTCGGGCCCCGCGCTCCCGCCGTACAGCACGGGTATCTCTATCGAGGGTGTGGGCTCCGGCGACGGGGCCGCCTCTCCCTCCTCGGAGACGACGGTGGTAAGCCCGGCCCTCGATGTTCGGAGGGGATCGAACACGATGAGCAGGGACGCACTCGCGGGCACGAGGTCGAGGAGCCCTTCGGGGCGGCGCTCGTCGAGGTACGCTAAGAGGCTCCTGGCGCGGATGCCGGCCCGGTCCGCGTCGAGCTCCGGCCAGTACGCGATCAGCGCGCTGTCTCCTGAGTCCCTGAGCGTGGGGAGGTGGCGCTCCTCGGGCATCGGCAGGTTCAGGGGAGGCGGGTCGGGAGGGCGAAGCTAGCGAATGTCAAACACGGCCTCCTTCGGCCCCTCGATGGGCTCCCCGGAGTGCATCAGCGCGAGCATCCTCTTTCGGCCGCGGGGGCTGCCGATGGTGACGGCCCCGACGAGCCTGTCCCCCTTGAAGAACAGCTTCTTGTACTGGCGCTCGTCGTGGTCCGCGCGCGTCAGGCTCTCGAGGTCCGGCCGGTTGTCCTGCGTCACGCCCATCACGGCGATGTTCGACTTGAACAGGGTGCTCGTGTAGGTCGGAACCTCGTGGTACACCTCGCTGCCCCCAGCCATGTTCACGCCGACCGTCCTGCCCTGCGCGAGCGCGTTGTCCCACGTGCCCATGATGTTGTAGCTCTCGACGGCGACGTCGTAGAACTCGGCCACGTCGCCCGCGGCGTATATGTCGGGCACGGAGGTGCGCAGGTACTTGTCGGTCACGATACCCTTGCGGATCTCGACGCCCGTGCCCTCCAGGAAGTCCACGTTCAGCGTGAGGCCGACGCCCACTCCGACGAGGTCGGCCTCGATCTCCCGGCCGCTCGTCGTCCTCACCCGGCCGACGGTGCCGTTCTTCGGGATGATCGTCTCGGCCTCCTCGCCGTGGCACACCTCCACTCCGCAGTCGCGCGCGAGCGCGTCCACGATCGCCCCGCCCTCCTCGTCGAGGGTGCGGCGGAGGAAGCGCGGCCCGCGCATCAGCCAGGTGGTGTGTAGCCCTCGCTCGGCGAAGCCGTCGGTGAGCTCGTACGAGATGAACCCCCCGCCGATCACGACCGCGTGCTTGCCCGCCGTGGCCTCCGCGATGATATTCCGGGTGTCGTCCATCGTCTGGAAGTTGAACACGGTGCGGCAGCACTCGGCGCCCGGGCACTCCAGCTTGTTCGCGCGCCCTCCGGAGGCGACCAGGAGGGCGTCGTACGGAAGCTCCCGTCCGTCCTGCAGGAGGACCGTGTGTCCGTCGGCGTCCACCTTCTCGGCGACCACCCCGGTCAGGAGCCTGATGCCCTTCTCCTCGTGCTGCTCCTTCGTGCGCATGAACACCCTCTCCTCCCTGACGACGCCCTTGAGGTACCGGGGAAGGGCCACGCGGTTGTACAGGGGGTAGGGCTCGTCGGTGAGGAGGGTGATCTCGCAGCTGGGGTCGAGCTTGCGCAGCGTCTCGGCGCAGGTGGTGCCGGCAGCTCCGTTGCCGATGATGACGTATCGCCGCTCTCGAGTGGCCAACCTTGCCTCCAGCGCACCTAGTGACCGATGAGATTATCTTGGAGCCGGAGGGAGGCTGTCAAGCCGGCTCATTTGCGCGAGTACGTGCCCATAAGCTCGCCCTCGGCCAGGACGTGTCCCTGCATCGCGGACTGGACCTCGTCGCTCCTCGCGCCGGGCTGGAGGTCGAGGGTGGTGTCGAGCGCGTAGATCCTGAAGAAGTATCGGTGGGTGCCGGAGGGCGGGCAGGGGCCTCCGTAGCCGACGTTGCCGAAGCCGTTCGTGCCCTGCATCGCGCCGTTCGAGAGCTTGCCCTCGCGCTCGACCTCGGCGTCGAACCCGTGGACGTCCGGCGGCACGTTGAACGCGACCCAGTGGATGAAGGTGCCGCGGGGAGCGTCGGGGTCCTCGACGATGAGCGCGTAGCTGCGCGTGCCGTCCGGGGCACCGCTCCAGCTCAGCGGCGGGGAGACGTCCCTGCCGTCGCAGGTGTACTCGCTCGGGATCGTCTTGCCGTTGTCGAACGCGGTGCTGGTGAGCCGGATCGCCATCTTCGCCCCCTTGTGTTCTGAGCTCACGGGCCCGCCTGCCCGCTCCTGTCCCGGACCGCAGGCTGCGAGGAGTATGGTGGCGGCCAGCAGGACCCACGCGCGTCTCATCTGCACGGCGGGGTCCTGCAAGATTCGCGCCCCGCGCTGTATAATCCAGGGACAGGAGCTGCGGTTTATGGAAGCTTTGAGGGCGCGCAGGCGGGTGGCGATCTGCCACGGACCCGACTGCTCGCGCCGGAACGTGCGGGAGCTGGTGTCCTGCCTCGAGGGAGAGCTTGCGCGGCGTGGGCTGTGCGAGGAGGTCAGCGTGCGCCCGGGCGCCTGCAACAAGCTGTGCGAGGAGGGCCCCAGCATGGTGGTGCACCCGGACAGGGTGTGGTACTCGCACCTGACCCCGGAGGCGATACGCCGGATCGTGTCGGAGCACCTCGCCGGTGGCGAGCCGGCGCGCGAGTGGGTGGCGCGCGAGTTCGGCCCGCGCGACCAAAGCTTCCTGGACTTCGACCTCTCGCTCTGATGGCCGGGTCGTTCGCGTCCGCCCCGCGCAGCCGGCCCCGCGACTCCCTCCGCTGGATACGTTGGGACCTGCCGCTGCGCGTGGCGCCGATGATCGCCCTGCCGCTCGTGGTGGCCGCGCTGACCGGACTCACACTCTCGGACCTCGGGCTCACGAGCCCTCCCGCACAGGTCGCGCTCGGCGCCCTGCTCGGCCCGATCATGGGCTGGGTTGCCTGGACCTTTCGCCGGCGCGCGGTTGGCAGGATCGTGGTCCCCACCGGGTCCGACGCCCTCCTGCAGAGCGCTTACTATGTCCTCCTGAACACTCCGGCGGAGGAGATCGTGTTCCGCGGGGTGATGATCGGGTGGCTCGGGAGGCTCATCCCTACGCTCGCGGCCTGGGTGCTGTCCTCGCTCGTGTTCGGGCTGTACCACGTGCCGGCGGGCTGGGGCTGGAGGGCAGTCGCGGGGGTGACGGTCTCCGGCTTCTTCTTCGGCGCGCTCTTCCTGGGGGCGCCGGGCGGTCCCTCGCTCCTCCTGCCGATGATCGTCCACGCCTTCGCTACCTGCGGCTTTCTGAGCGCCGGGCCGTGGATCGCGCTCAGGCTCGAGCGTCGGCGGCTAGCGGCCTCTCCCGCCGACACGACCTGAGGCCCGTCTCCCGGTGGCGTGGTTCGTGCTGCGTGGCATCCTCACAGTCCGAAAGGAGAGGGTCCCATGCAGCGCACGATCCATCAGCTCCAGGGCTTCGACCTGATCGGCCCGGACGACAAGATCGGACACGTGTCCGAGTGCTACTTCGACGATCAGTCGTGGGCGATAAGGTACGTGGTCGCGGACACGGGCAACTGGCTCACGGGCAAGCTGGTGCTGATCTCGCCGGTCGGCGTGCAGGACGTGGACTGGGGCAAGCGGGAGGTCCACGTCTCGATGACGAAGGAGCAGGTCGAGAAGAGCCCGGACATACCCCCGGAGGAGCCCTTGTCCCGCAGGCATGAGCGCGAGTACTACAGGTACTACGGATGGATGCCGTACTGGGGCGGCGCGGGCCTGTGGGGACCGGGGGCGTACCCGGGCGTCCTGTACAATCCGCCCGAGCCCCGCCCCGAGGAGGACGAGGAGGCGGTGGACGAGGAGGAGGTCCACCTCCGCAGCTCGAGGGCGGTGCAGGGCTATCGCATCTTCGCCACCGACGGCGACATGGGGCACGTGGACGACTACGTGTTCGACGACCGGACCTGGCAGATCACGTACCTGGTGGTGGACACACGCAACTGGCTTCCGGGGAAGAAGGTGCTGCTCCCTCCCCGATTGATTCGGGACGTCAGCTGGGAGGACATGGGCGTGGTGGTGAGCATACCGCGCGACAAGGTGAAGGACGCGCCGGGGTTCGACCCCGACACCCCCCTCACTCCCGAGTACGAGCGCTCGCTCGAGGAGTACTACGGTCAGCGCGCGAGCCACTGAACCCGGAGCGAAAGGGGGGAGTGCTGAGGTACCGCAGCCGTGAAGATGCCGGACGCAGATTGGCCGAGCGCCTGAGCGAGTACCGGGGAGGTGACGTGGTGGTGCTCGCGCTGCCGAGGGGAGGCGTGCCGGTGGGCTACGAGGTCGCCCGCGCGCTGGGCGCTCCCCTCGACGTGATGGTGGTCCGCAAGCTCGGCGCGCCGGGCCAGCCCGAGCTCGGCATCGGCGCGATAGCTCCCGACGGCACGAGGGTTGTAGACGAGCGCGCCGTCGAGACCCTCGGCGTGACCGAGAGCTACCTCGAGCGGGTCGAGGAGCGCGAGCGGGCCGAGATGGCCCGCAGGCTGCGCGAGTTCAGGGGCGGCCTGCCCGCGCCCGAGTTCGCCGGGCGGACAGTCATCCTGGTGGACGACGGGCTTGCCACGGGGGTCACCGCAATGGCCGCGGTCCGCGCGGTCAGGAAGCAGTCGCCCGCGAAGCTCGTGCTCGCCGTGCCCGTGTGCTCGTCCGAGGCCAGCGCCAGGCTCGCGCGGGAGGTCGACGAGTACATCTGTCTCTCCGAGCCTCCGGACTTCGTCGCGGTCGGCATGTGGTACGAGCAGTTCGAGCAGACGAGCGACCGCGAGGTGAGGGAGCTGCTTCGGAGGGCGCGCGAGCAGGCGGAGGTCGGCCGGGCCGGCTCGGGCTCGGCG
This sequence comes from Chloroflexota bacterium, assembly GCA_902810765.1. Lineage (GTDB taxonomy): Bacteria > Chloroflexota > Chloroflexia > Thermobaculales > Thermobaculaceae > CADDYR01. The sequence goes on along the minus strand of CADDYR010000275.1, from coordinate 96 downwards.
GAGTGGGAGAGCGAATGACCGGGTTGCCAGGGGCTCGTGGGCCCACCCCCGAGGGCCGCGAGGTGGAGGTCCGGATCGGCGAGGCGACCCTGCCCG
>CADDYR010000274.1 GCA_902810765.1 Chloroflexota bacterium | reverse complement strand
GACCGACCTCGAGCCGGGCGGCTACGTGGTGCATATAGACCACGGCATCGCCCGGTACGTCGGCAACATCGTGCGGGGGGCGCCGGGCGCGGAGCGCGAGTACCTGCTGCTGGAGTACTCCGGGGGCGACAAGCTGTACGTCCCCGTGGACCAGGTGGACCGGATCACCCCCTACGTGGGCTCGGGAGGTGCGCCTGCGCTCAGTCGGCTCGGGACCGCCGACTGGGCGCGCACCAAAAGCCGAGTCAGGCGGGCCGCCCAGGAGCTAGCCCAGGAGCTGCTGCGCCTGTACGCCGCGCGGCACGTCTCGAAGGGCTTCGCCTACTCCCCCGACAGCTCACTGCAGCACGAGTTCGAGGACACCTTCCCATACGTCGAGACCGAGGATCAGATCACCGCGATCCAGGAGGTCAAGGCCGACATGGAGGCCGAGCGGCCGATGGACAGGCTGGTATGCGGGGACGTCGGCTACGGCAAGACCGAGGTCGCCCTGCGCGGGGCTTTCAAGGCGGTGAGCGACAGCAAGCAGGTCGCGGTGCTCGTGCCCACGACCGTGCTCGCCCTGCAGCACTACGAGACCTTCCGGCACCGCCTCGCGGCCTTCCCGGTACGCGTCGAGATGCTTTCGCGCCTGCGCTCGAAGCGCGAGCAGCGGCAGGTGATCGAGGGACTCAGGCGCGGCGAAGTGGACATCGTGATCGGCACGCACCGCCTCCTTCAGAAGGACGTGGCCTTCCACGACCTGGGTCTGCTCATCGTGGACGAGGAGCAGCGCTTCGGCGTGAAGCACAAGGAGATGCTCAAGCGCCTGCGGACCGAGGTGGACGTGCTCACCCTCACCGCGACGCCGATCCCTCGCACCCTGCAGATGGCGCTCTCGGGCGTGCGCGACATGAGCGTGATCGAGACCCCGCCCGAGGACAGGCTCCCGATCAAGACCTACGTCGTGCCGCAGGGCGACACGATCGTGCGGGAGTCCATCCTGCGCGAGATGGACCGGGGCGGGCAGGTGTTCTACGTGCACAACCGTGTGCAGGACATCGCGCGCGTCGCGGCGAGGCTGCAGGAGATGGTGCCCGAGGCGCGGATCGCGGTCGGGCACGGCCAGATGGAGGAGAGCCAGCTCGAGCGGGTGATGCTCGGCTTCGTCCAGCACCAGCAGGACGTGCTCGTGTGCACGACGATCATCGAGTCCGGGCTGGACATGCCGAACGTGAACACGATCATCGTGGACGACGCGGCGAACTTCGGCCTCTCGCAGCTGTACCAGCTGCGCGGCCGGGTGGGCAGGGGCGCCCAGCGCGCATACGCCTACCTGATGTACAGGCCACACTCGCGGGTCTCGGAGGAGGCGCAGAAGCGCCTGGACGCTATCGCACAGGCGACCGAGCTGGGCGCGGGCTTCCGCATCGCGATGAAGGACCTGGAGATCCGGGGCGCGGGCAACTTCCTTGGGCCGGAGCAGAGCGGCCACGTCGCGGCGGTCGGACTCGAGCTGTACACGCGCATGCTCGAGCGCGCGGTGAGGGAGGCCCGGACGGGCGCGCCCGTGCCCGAGCCGCCTGAGGTCGCGATTGATCTCCCCATCGAGGCGTCGCTCCCGCCGAGCTACGTCCCGGATCGGGAGACCCGCCTCAGGCTGTACAGGCGCCTGGCCGCGACTGCCACCCAGCGCGACCTCGAGGAGATGGAGAACGAGCTGCGCGACCGCTTCGGCCCCCTCCCCGAGCCCGCGTTCAACCTCGTAAGCCTCATCGAGCTGAAGCTGCTGGCCGCGGAGGTCGGGGTGACCTCGATCTCGGTGCTCGAGGGCGACGTCGTACTGCACACCAGCCGCGCTCCGGGCTCCCTGCTCAGCAGGTTCCGCACGCCCATCCGCATTGTGCCCGGTCAGGTGCGGTTCGAGTTCCGAGGACCGCAGGAGCGGTGGCTCCCCCTCGTGCGCTCCGTGCTGCTCGAGATGACAGCGAGCGAGGCGGCGGAGCCCGGCGCCCGCGTCGCCGCGGGTCGCTAGCATCCCGTATCAGTAGCGCTCGACACGTCGCGGCACAGCCGGAGAGCCAGGCCAGCAGGGACAGGAAGACTCCTGTCCGGCAGACGACGCTCCCAGCTTCAGGAGCGTCCGCCCGCTCGTCGCTGCTCATACCGAATCCGGGTAATGAGTCTGTCATTCCGAGGCCCCCTACCCCTGTCATTCTGAGGCCCGAAGGGCCGAAGAATCTGTCCGGGAGGCTTTGCCGCGTCCTCCCTCCAGCGCCTGCACGAGAGCGGGATTGTCCAGTGCCAGCTCGAGCCCGGCATTAGCGCCCATAGTCATCCCTACGATGGATACCCGCTCCAACTCGAGATACCTCAATAGGGCGAGCACATCCTGAGCTTGAGGGTAGATATCGAGTCTATCGGCCGGGTCGGGTGACCTTCCGAAACCGCGGTGGTCATACCTCACCACTCGAAACGACCGAGAGAAGTAGTCGAATTGCTCGTCCCACATCCTGCAGTCGAGGCTGCCTTCGTTGAGGAGGAGCAGCGCGGGTCCCTGTCCCTGGACCTCGAAGTACAACTCCGTTCCCTCCACAGGAGCGAAGCCGGTCTTGCGCTCGTGAGTCCCGAAGTTGCCGCCCTCTGTCTGCTGGCTCATCACTAACGATCCTTTATATGCTGGCACGTGCTGTATATGTCTCGCGCGCTGATCCTCTCCGGGATATGGAACCACCTTACGATGCACCCGATGACTCCCGGGCTCGAGTGCTGCACTGCCGCTATCTCCTCCGCAAGCACCCTGGAGCCGACACCGTTCATCAGGCTCAACACCCAAGCCGCGAAGGCCCTGTAGACCTGCAGCCCCGGCCCCCTCGTGTTGCTCGTCATCGGAGTCATCCCCCTAAGGATTATGGGTGCAGCTGCTAGAGCCGCCCTCGGCCCCTCTGCTGCAGGTAGGACCCGAAGACCCCGCCGATCCACAGGACGGCGATGACCAGCACAGCTCCCGGCCCCTTCGCCGCCACATCGAGGTCTATGGCTATCAGCACCCAGAACACCAGGGTCACCACTGCCCAGATCACCAGCTCTGTCCGTGTATCCGGGACTCCCCGGTACTTCTTTGCCAGGTAGAGCCCTATCGGGGTCACAGCCACCAGCACGACAGCTACCAAGCCCAACGGGCCGAGTCCGAGAGAGCCGGTGGCGACGTGAGCAAGTATCATCTCACTGTCCCGGTCCGTCCTCGTCAGTTTTGGCACCAGCCAGCGAGTAGACGAAGGCGCCGACCAATCCCGTCAGCAGCACGAACACAGCCCATACCCATTGTCGTGCCCGAGCGGCGTAGATGACGCCGAACACCCACGCCACGAGACCGAAGCCACAACCGCCACCCAGCAGCCATATCACCGCAAAGCCCAGCAGCGAGGTTGCCACCGACCCCGAGGGCGAGGCGCCTGCGAAGGCCGTTCTGACGGCGAACACAACGACGAGCCCGGCCAGTATGAGCGCGGCCGACAAGAGGCTCAGTGTCCGCAGCCAGTCGCGAGCCTGTCTGCTCAAGCTATCTCATCCTCCTGAGGTGCGGCCGGGGAGGCTCGCTAACTCCTGTCTCCACCTCGGACGCGGTAAAAGAACTCAAAGTATGCCAGTAGACCTACGAGCAGCCCCAAGCCCAGTGTGAGCCACATAGACAACTTGGGCTCCCCCTTGACTTGTCGGATGAACAAGGAGCCTGACAGAGCAAATACCATCCACAGCGCAAATGCTCGCCATCCTGTGCCCAGTTTGCTCGGCGAGCCTAAGAACAGCATCAGTCCGAGTGCCCCAAGACTGGTGAGACCTAAGGCGAGAGCGCTTGCCTTACCCGTCATCGTAAGGCGATCGCCGTTGCCCCTACAAGCGGGTACAAGACCAACGACCTTTTTGCCTTCACAAGAGGATTCCTCAAGGCGATTTAAGGCTGCGGCACCCGGTGCGGTGGATGCGATGGCGTAGCGCAGATCATATCACCAGAGAGATAGGAAAGGGTTGAGAAGAGGTTGATATTCCACGTGAGTATATCCCCGGGAGTGGAGGTAGCACTGGGACAGCAAGGGACATCACCAGCCAGCGGGTGGTGCCGATCCGGATACACCGTCCTGAGTCGAGACCGGCTGTCCCTCCGATGACGATTGGGTGGGTGCATCGGGATGACGCACTTGCGGCGGGCCGATACCCAGCGGTTACTCTGCGGCGATTGCGCTACAGGCTCGAGCAAGCCGCCCGAGGGGCGACCCTCTCGGGCGGTCCTAACCTCCTGCGGTGGGGGAGGGCCACTCGCGGCGCCCTTCGGGCGCCATGCTCTGCGCGAGCTCCCACGCCTCTCTGAGGTCGGCCCGGCTCAGCCTGCCCCTGCCCACGCGCAGGTCATCCAGGTCCGAGTAGTCCTCCTGGCAAAGCATGTGCGCGAACCCCACGCGGCGGTTGATGCCCTGTACGTCCTCCCAGCTCATGTCCGGCGACTCGCGGAGCATCCTGGCCATGCACATCGCGGTCCAGCGGATCTTGTTCCTCACGTCGCTCATCTCTCCAACGCCTCCGGTCCCGGTGTCGGCATAAATCGCATATGCCGTGCCCGGTGTGAAGAGATGGCGCCGGGGACTCGTCCGGAAGGATCAGCGGCGGGCGAGGGTGGCGATGGTCACGCCCTCGCCGCCCTCCTCCGACGCACCGCTCCTGTAGCTCTCGACGAGCGGGTGGGCCCGGAGGAAGTCCCTGACGACGTCGCGCAGCACGCCCGTGCCCTTGCCGTGGATGATCCTGAGCATCGGCAGGCCCGATAGATAGGCGTCGTCCACGTAGCGGTCGAGCTCCCGGGAGACCTCCTCCGCGCGGCGCCCCCTGAGATCCAGCTCGATCGAGGGCGCCGACTGCGCACGCTCCACCCGAAGCTCGGTGCGCCCCTGCCGGCCCTGCTCCCGGGGCTGCTCGCGCAGCTCGAGGTCGGACACGGGCACGCGAGTCTTCATGCGGCCCAGCTGCACCTCGGCGCTGCCGTCGCCCAGGCCGAGCACGCGCCCGGTGGTGCCGAGGCTCGAGACGAGCACCGTGTCCCCCACGGCGATCGGGCGGACCGGCTCGTGCCGGCGCTGCTGCC
>CADDYR010000273.1 GCA_902810765.1 Chloroflexota bacterium | reverse complement strand
TGGCCGAGGGGCTCGACGTGCTCGACCCGGCGTACTCGCGCGCGCTCCGGGGAGCCGGCGGCCCCCAGCAGGAGGTGCCGCTCGTCGTCGAGGAAGAGCTCACCCCCCGCGAGCTCGAGGTGCTGCAGCTGATTGCGTCCGGCCTACCGAACAAGGCGATCGCGCTCCAGCTCGGGATCAGCGAGCACACCGCGAAGTTCCACGTCAGCTCCGTGCTGGCCAAGCTCGGCGCCGCGAGCCGGACGGAGGCGGTGCGGAAGGCGGCTCAGCGCGGGCTGCTCATCCTCTGAGCGGAGGTGCTGCACCCGGACGCCCCGATGTAGTAAGATATGTGAGCAAGTAAAGGAGCTGTCATGGCACGGCGCGACACGGGGCAGCGATCCCCGGAGCAGCAGCGGCTCCCACCGGGCGGGACCAGGGCGCTGTGGCGAGCGGTCGGGTACCTCCGCTCCTACCGTCTCGCGACGGGCGGGGCGCTGGTCTCCCTCGTGCTGATGTCGGTCGCCAACCTGGCGGCTCCAATGCTCATCCGCGTGGCGATAGACGACGGCATCGGCCGGCGCCAGCTGGTCGCGATCCTCGCCGCCGTGATCGGCCTGGTCGTCGTCGCGGTCTTCCGCGGGTCCTTCGCCTTCCTCCAGAGCTACCTCGCCGAGCGGGCGTCGCAGGGCGTGGCGTACGACCTGCGCAACGCGCTGTTCGGCCGCATCCAGCGCCTGAGCTTCAGCTACTACGACCAGGTGGAGACCGGACAGCTGCTCACACGGCTGACGAACGACGTCGAGCAGATCCGGCAGTTCACGGGGCGGGGCATCATACAGATGATCGCCGCGGTGGTGATGCTCGCGGGCTCGGTGGGCCTGCTGCTGTACCTGAACTGGCGGCTGGCGCTGGTGTCCATGCTAATCATACCGCCGATCTTCGTGGCGCTGATGTACTTCGTCCGGCGCGTCGGGCCGATGTTCCGCGAGATCCAGCAGTCGCTGAGCCATCTGAACACGATCCTGCAGGAGGACATCCAGGGGGTCCGGGTGATCCGCTCGTTCGTGCGGGAGGACTACGAGATGCGGCGGTACAGCGAGCAGAACGAGGACCTGCTCGAGAAGAACAAGACGGTCATCGGGATGTTCTCGAACAACTTCCCGCTCGTGTTCTTCTTCGCGAACCTCGGCACGCTGCTCGTCGTGTGGTACGGCGGCTACGAGATCACCCAGAGGACGCTCACGATAGGGGAGCTGGTGGCGTTCAACAGCTACCTCGCGTTCCTGCTGCAGCCGGTATTCACCCTCGGCTTCCTCGCCTCGAGCATCTCGCGGGCGGGCGCCTGCAGCGTGCGGGTGTTCGAGATCATAGACGCGCCGCTCGAGATCCACGACAGGCCGGGAGCGCGAGAGCTCCCGGCGATCACGGGCCGGGTTGAGTTCGAGGACGTCCACTTCCGCTACCCCGGAAGCGAGCGGGAGATCCTGAGAGGGGTAAGCTTCGTGGCCGAGCCCGGGCAGACGGTCGCGATCCTGGGCTCGATCGGGTCGGGCAAGAGCTCGCTCGTCAACCTGATACCACGCTTCTACGACGTGACCGGGGGCAGGGTGCTGGTGGACGGCCACGACGTGCGCGACGTCACGCTCGCGAGCCTCCGGCGGCAGATAGGCATCGTGCTGCCGGACGCGCTCCTGTTCAGCGGGACCGTGCGCGACAACATCCGGTACGGCAGGCTCGACGCGACCCAGGAGGAGATCGAAGCGGCGGCGCGCGCCGCGCAGGCCGAGGAGTTCATCCTGAAGCTGCCCGAAGGCTACGACACGGTGGTGGGGGAGCGCGGGGTCGGCCTCTCGGGCGGACAGAGGCAGCGCATCGCGATCGCGAGGGCGCTCCTGATAGACCCGCGGCTGCTCATCCTCGACGACAGCATGTCCGCGGTGGACGCCCACACGGAGGCGCTGCTGCAGGAGGCGCTCGACAAGCTGATGCGGAGCGCGCGCCACACCGCGTTCGTCATCGCCCAGCGCATCAGCACCGTGCGCAACGCCGACCTCATACTGATCATTGACGACGGCCAGGTCGCCGCCTCGGGCACGCACGAGGAGCTGCTCGAGACGAGCGAGCTGTACAACGAGATCTACAACTCCCAGCTCCTTCCGGACGACGCGCGCATCGCGGCGGGAGACGGTGTCTAAGAGGGGGTAACGACCTTGGGACGACCGATGTGGCACCTCGCCAACCAGAGCGACGAGCGCGCACAGGACAGGGGCAAGACCGCCCGCAGGCTCATCGGAGAGCTCCGTCCCTACAAGAGGACGATGCTCGTCGTGCTCCTGCTGGTCGTCGTCAGCTCCGTGATGCAGGCGATCGGGCCCTGGCTCGTCGGCCTCGCGATAGACCAGCACATCATGCGCGGCGACCTCCCGGGCCTCGCGCGCACGATGATCCTGCTGTTCTTCGTCTACGTCGTCGGCTCGCTCGCCACACGTGCTCAGTCGCGGCGCATCGGGTTCGCGGGCCAGGAGATCCTCGCCTCGTTCCGCAGCCGCATCTTCGAGCGCTTCCAGCATCTGCCGCTCAGGTACTTCGACAGCCGCCCGGCCGGTGACCTCATCAGCCGGGTGGTCAACGACGTCGACACGATCAACCAGCTGCTCTCCCAGGGGCTCACCCAGCTCCTCGGCGCGATGTTCAGCCTGGTGGTGATCCTCGCGACTATGCTCGTGCTGAACCTCCGGCTCGCGCTCGTGAGCTTCACGATCATCCCGGTCATGCTCCTCACCACGTCGTTCTTCTCCGCGAGGGCGCGCCGGGCGTTCCGCAGGACGCGCGAGACGGTGAGCAACGTCACCGCGAACCTGCAGGAGGAGATCGTCGGCGTCCGCCAGGCACAGGCGTTCAACCGCACCGAGGAGAACATCGCCCGCTTCAGGGAGCGGAACGCCGCGAACCGGGACGCGAACATCCAGGCCGTGGGGATCACCTCCGCCTTCTGGCCCACTATAGACGTGCTGAGCACGCTCGCCACCGCGATAGTGATCGGCTATGGCGGCTACCTCGTGTTCCACGACGAGCTGACCGTCGGGCTGCTCGCGGCGTTCCTGATCTACGTGCAGCAGTTCTTCCGACCGATCCAGCTCGTGTCGCAGGTGTACACGCAGATCCAGTCCTCGATGGCCGGGGCCGAGCGCATCTACTCGATCCTCGATGAGGAGCCGGAGCCGCCCGACCCTCCCGGCACGCCGACGCTGAGCTCGGTACGCGGCCAGGTGCGCTTCGACCACGTCACCTTCGAGTACAAGCCCGGCCAGACGGTGCTGCACGACGTGAGCTTCACGATCGAGCCCGGCCAGACGGTCGCGCTCGTCGGCCACACGGGCGCGGGCAAGACGACGATCGCGAACCTGATTCCCCGCTTCTACGACGTCGCCGAGGGAGCGGTGCTCGTGGACGGACACGATGTGCGCTCGGTGACGCGTCCCAGCCTGCGCAAGTGGATCGCGCTGGTGCTCCAGGAGCCCTTCCTGTTCGGCGGCACCGTCGCCGACAACATCGCGTACGGCAGGGAGGGAGCGACCCGGGAGGAGGTCGAGGCCGCCGCGAGGGCGGTGAACGCGCACGACTTCATCTCGAAGCTGCCCGAGGGCTACGACACCAACATCGGGGAGCGCGGCGCCACCCTGAGCCAGGGGCAGCGACAGCTCATCTCGTTCGCACGAGCGGTGCTGGCCGATCCCCGGATACTGATACTGGACGAGGCGACCGCGAACATAGACACGCGCACCGAGCTGCTCATCCAGCGGGCACTCGGCACGCTTCTGGAGGGGCGCGCCAGCCTGGTGATCGCGCACCGGCTCAGCACCGTGCGCAACGCCGACCTGATCCTGGTCATGCAGAACGGCCGCATCGTCGAGCGGGGCAGCCACCACGAGCTCATGGAGAGGGGAGGGCTGTACGCCGACCTGTACAACCGCCAGTTCCGCGACGCCCCCGCCCGACGCCGCAGCCCGTCCACGGAGGCCGCGCCCAACCCGTCCTGACCCGCCCCCCTCGAGCAGCGGACCGAATCCTGCGGGCTCGGCTTTGGATTCGAACGCACGCGGAGGAGGGAGATGGCACGCAGCTTCACCCTGGAGAAGGTCACGCCGCTCGAGCAGCTGGGCGAGGAGCCCACTCGCCAGGACGTGCTGTACGCCTACGGAATCACCTCTACCGGCATAGCCGACCGCATCGTGGAGGTGGCGCCGGCCGAGGAGTTCGAGGTGTACCGGGCGACCGTCGAGGGCGAGCCGGACGCGGCGGAGGTGCTGCACGTCCGCGGCACCGATACCACCGGCATCACTAGCGGCGTCCGGACCATCTGGTTCCGGTCAACCGGGGACGTCGAGCGCGACGTGGACCTGTGGCTCAACGATCCCGAGGAGCTCGCGTGGCGCAAGGAGCAGACGATGCAGATGGGCCGCGAGACCGGCTAGCCTCCGACGACGTAGGCGGGGCCGTGGCGAGCGATGATCAGCAGGCCGTCCATGGGGTCGGAGCCCTCGCGGGCGAGCCGGACCTCGAGCCCGGCGCCCGATGCGAGCCGCTCGAACCGCTCGCGCAGCCCCTCCACCCGGAACGCTCCGCCCGACGGGTACACGGGCAGCGGACCCAGCCTCGCGACCGCTGCGCGCACGAGGGCAAAGAGGTGCCCGGCGGCCCGGTCCAGGATGCCCCGGGCGGCCTCATCGCCTCCCGCGGCCTCGCGCTCTACCACCGGCACCAGGAGCGCCAGGTCGCGGTCCGTGACGGCTCCAGAGTACACGCGCTGAGTCAGCTCGCCCGAGTCGGCGACCTCCAGGCTCGCCCACACGGCGCGCTCGAGCGTCGTCAGCGGGATCACTCCCGCGCTCGAGCGCAGCGCGGCCCTCGCGGCCTCCAGCCCGATCCAGTACCCGCTGCCCTCGTCCCCGAGCAAGTGGCCCCAGCCGCCGACGCGGGACTCCTGCCCGGCCGCGTTCCGCCCGTACGCCACCGACCCGCCGCCGCTGATCACCACCACCCCCGGCCTGCCTCCGGCCGCTGAGAACCAGTTGCCCACGTAGTCGGGCACGACCGCGATCCTCACGCGCTCGGAGAAATGGGAGCGCACCGCCCGC
>CADDYR010000272.1 GCA_902810765.1 Chloroflexota bacterium | reverse complement strand
CCTCGAGGTCGCGGGCGTCCGCCAGCACCGCCCGCAGCCCCGCGCGAACGGTGGGGTAAGCCGACACGACCACGACGCGCACCATCAGGCCACGCTCCTCTCGCGCGGCGGGACGATCAGCTCGAGGAGCCTGCCTCCCCTGAGCACGCGCAGGGGCGCCGCGCCCGCGCGCCGGAGCCAGCGGCCGGGATGATCGAGCACGACGTCGCCCTGCATCAGCCCGGTGGAGCGCGCGAGCTCCTCGCCCAGCCCGGTCACGAGGAAGCCCTCGACCACGCGCCCCGCCCAGCGCACCACCACCGGCACGACGGTCCACTCCGATCCCGACTCAGAGGGGAGCGCCTCCGACTCCGATAGGAAGCGCTCGACCTCCGCCGAGGGCACGGCCATCGCCACTCCGGACGGCCCGACCATCGAGTTGATCCCGAGGACCCGACCCGAGAGGTCGGCGAGCGGTCCGCCCGAGTTGCCGGGCGCGAGCGAGACGTCCGCGTGGATCAGCGAGCGGCCTCCGGGGCTGGGGGCCGTGCCGATCACCACGCCCTGCGTGATCACACCGCGCATGCCGAGCGGGTTCCCCACCGCGAGCACCGGCTGGCCCGGGCGCACCGATCCCGAGTCCGCGACCTCGACCGCGGGCAGCCCATGCGCGTCGACCCGGAGCGCCGCGAGGTCGCGCCGCGGGTCTCGCGACACCACCCGGCCCTCGAGTCTCCTGCCGTCGTGCAGGACCACGACGGCCGCGTTCCCTCGGACGACGTGGCTGTTCGTCACGATCAGCCCGTCGCTCTCCCAGATCACCCCCGAGCCGTCCCCGTGGCCGGAGCGCACGAGCACGACGCTCTCGAGCAGATTTCCGGCGAGGTCCGCCAGGGCGTCCGAGACCCTTCCCAGCGTCCCCGCCACCTCAGTTGTCCCCACAGCCATTGCCGTGCCTCCCCCTACGACCTCTGCCCGACGGTCACGGAGAGCTCTCTGAGCTCCCCCGCGCGCACCAGGCGCACGGGCAGGCTCTGGCCTATCCTGTCGGGCGTGAGCTGCCCGAGCAGGTCGTCCGCGTCCCTCGTCGCCTCTCCGGCGACCGCGACGAGCACGTCGCCGATCAGCAGCCCCGACCTCTCGGCGGGGCCGCCGGATTCGACGGTCACGACCATCAGCCCCGACTCCTGTCCGTTCGTGAGCTGGTCGCGGATCGCCCGCGGCAGGGCCACAGGCTGGGTGCCGATGCCCAGGTACGCGCGCCTGACTCCGCCGGACTGTAGCGCGTCCGCTACGCGCGCCGCGACGTCCACGGGGATCGCGAGCCCCGCGCCCTGGCTGAGCGTCCAGCTGTTCACCCCGATCACATCTCCGGACGCGCTTACGAGGGGCCCGCCCGAGAAGCCGGGGTAGAGGATGGCGTCGGACCGGACGTAGCTCTCGAGCCGCCCGCCCCGGGCCGTGCGCCAGGCTCCGCCGAGCGCGGTCACGATGCCGAACGAGGCCATCGGCCCCGACACCCCCGGGCGCCCGATCGCGAGCACGATCTGCCCGACCCTCGTCGAGCCTGCGTCCGCGCGCTCGGCCACCGCGAGCCCGGAGGCGTCCGCCTTGAGCAGGGCGAGGTCGGTGCCGGGATCTCGCGCGACCAGCGTGGCGCTCACGCTCCGTCCGTCCGGGAGCCCCACCTTGATCCCCTCCTCCCGCTCGATCGCGTGGTCGGAGGTGAGCACGTGGCCCTCTGAGGACCACACGATGCCGCTCGCCGGGCCTCCCCTGCGCGCGTTCACCTGCACGACCGACCGTCCTGCCGCCTGAACCACCTGTGTCAGCTCGTCCGAGAGCTGCGCGAGCACGTTGTCGCCGTTCATGGCAATACCTCCTGGTCTCCGTTGCTCCTGATACGAGCTTACGGGCGAGGAGGCGGTGTGCGTATCCCCCGGCCGACCAGTCCGGACCTGGTAGTTCGGGCAGGTGGCATCTTAGCACTTCGCCGCGGAGAGTGCTAAGGAGGGCTTGCACATCGCCGGGCCATTTTGTAGAATAGGGACTGCGGTTAGCACTCCAAGCAGGAGAGTGCTAACGAGGAGCACAGACGAGTCACAAGGAGGGGAAGCAAGGGCAATGTCACAGGCTGCAGCTAAGACCATCCGTCCACTCGGGGACAGGATAGTGGTCAGGCCCCAGGAGCGGGAGGAGGTCACGAAGAGCGGCATCGTCCTGCCGGACACGGCGAAGGAGAAGCCGCAGCAGGGCGTGGTGCTGGCGGTGGGCCCCGGGCGGGTGCTCGACAACGGCGAGCGTCAGCCGATGGAGGTCCAGGAGGGCCAGACGGTACTGTTTGCCAAGTACGCGGGCACCGAGTTCACTCTCGACGACGAGGACGTACTGATCCTTCGCGAGAGCGACGTGCTCGGCATACTGAGCTAGCAAATACAGCAGGTACAGGAGGTCAGGAATCCAACCATGGCAAAGCAGCTAGAGTTCAGCGAGGCAGCTCGTAGCTCCCTCAAGGAGGGCGTCGACACGCTCGCGAACGTCGTGAAGACGACGCTCGGTCCGAAGGGGCGCAACGTGGCGCTCGACAAGAAGTTCGGAGCGCCGAACGTCACCCACGACGGCGTGACCGTCGCGAAGGAGGTCGAGCTCGAGGAGCCCTTCGCGAACATGGGCGCCCAGCTCCTCAAGGAGGCCGCGACGAAGACCGAGGACGCCGCGGGCGACGGCACGACCACCTCGATCGTGCTCGCCCAGGCGATCGTGCACGAGGGGCTGCGCAACGTGGCGGCGGGCTCGAACCCGATGCTCGTCCGCCGCGGCATCGAGCTCGGCACGGAGGAGGCGGTCAAGGCCCTGAAGGAGATCAGCACGCCCGTCAAGGGGCGCGACGACATAGCGAACATCGCCACCGTGTCCTCGGCCGATGAGGAGATCGGCAAGCTGCTCGCGGAGGTGATGGAGAAGACCGGCAAGGATGGCGTCATCACCGTCGAGGAGAGCAAGGGCCTGCAGTTCGAGGTCGAGTACACCGAGGGCATGCAGTTCGACCGCGGCTACATCTCCGCCTACTTCGTCACCAACTCCGAGCGGATGGAGGCGGAGCTGGACGAGCCGTACATCCTCGTCACCGACAAGAAGATCTCCGCGATCAACGACATCCTGCCCCTCCTCGAGAAGTTCCTGCAGGTCAGCAAGAACCTGCTGATCATCGCCGAGGACATCGAGGGCGAGGCGCTGGCCACCCTGGTCGTGAACAAGCTGCGCGGCACGATCAACGTAGTGGGCGTGAAGGCTCCGGGCTTCGGCGACCGCCGCAAGGAGATGCTGCGCGACATCGCGATCCTCACCGGCGCCCAGGTGATCAGCGAGGAGGTCGGCCGCAGGCTGGACAGCGTGAGCGTCGAGGACCTCGGGCGCGCCCGCAGGGTGGTGGCGACCAAGGACGACACCACGATCGTCGAGGGCAGGGGCGACCCGGCCGCGATCAAGGGCCGCTCGGAGGAGATCCGCGTCCAGATCGAGAAGACGACGAGCGACTTCGACCGCGAGAAGCTGCAGGAGCGGCTGGCGAAGCTGCAGGGCGGCGTCGCGGTCATCAAGGTGGGAGCCGCCACCGAGGTCGAGCTGAAGCTCCGCAAGACCCGCGTTGAGGACGCGCTCTCGGCGACCCGCGCCGCGGTCGAGGAGGGCATCGTGCCCGGCGGTGGGGTCGCGCTGCTGCACGCCGCCGCGGCGCTCGATAAGCTCGACGTCGAGGGCGACACGAGGACCGGCGTGAACATCGTCAAGCGCGCCCTCGAGGAGCCGCTGCGCCAGATCGCCGAGAACGCCGGCGAGGACGGCGGCGTGGTCGTGCAGAACGTCCGCAGGCTCCAGCAGGAGAAGGGCAACAAGAACCTCGGCTACCACGCGATCAAGAACGAGTACGTGGACCTGGTGGAGCAGGGCATCATAGACCCGACGAAGGTCACCCGCCTGGCGCTCGAGAACGCCGCCTCGATCGGCGCGATGATCCTCACGACCGAGGCTCTCGTGACCGACATCCCCGAGAAGGAGAAGGCCCCGGCGATGCCCGGCGGCGGCATGGACTACTAGGTCGAGAGCCTTCGCTCAGACCAAGCCCCGGCGGTCTCCGCCGGGGCTTTCCTTTTGGTCGGGAACGGGTGTATCTAGTAGGAAGGGCGGGTGGGGCTGTAGAAGAGCCAGAAGAGGAACAGCAGCGCGAGCAGCGGCCAGATAAGGTAGAAACCGATCATCGGGTGAACTCTCCTGTCCGAAGGGTCCGAGCTTGGTCCGACAGGGCCGAGTATACGCCGTCGCTCTAAACACGCCGCAAAAAGCCGCTCCCTCCCCGTAAAAGCCGCGTAAACCGCGCGCCCTCGCCGAGCCCAACCCTGCGAGCCGCGGAACCCGCCTCACTCCGCCCGACGCGCAAGCCAGGCACGCGCCGCCTCGATGACGGTGTCCGCCTCGTCCTCGGGTCGCTGCACCACCTCCACGTCCGGCGCTATGCCGTTGCCCTCGACGGGCTCCGGGAGCCCGGGCATGGGGGCGAGCGAGCCTGAGAAAGAGGCCCTTCCGCCGCCAGGCAGGTTCACGAAGGCGTTGGCACCCACGCCTCCCGCGGTGACCCCGCCCACCAGCAGCGCCCCGCAGCCCAGCTTGAGCGTGCGCGCCCAGTCCTCTCCCAGGCTCACCGTCCCCCCTCCGATCAGCGCGGCCAGCGGCCTCGGGTCGGGACGCTCCGATGGCGGGAGCTCGTCCGTGTCGTAGAAGCGGTTCTCCAGCCATCCGAAGACCCCGTGCTCTGGACCGATCATGACAGGCCGCAGCATTGGAGGGTTGGGGACGGGATGGCGGATGAACCCCGGCAGGCTCACCGCAGGGGTGTGCAGGGTAGGGTACCTCCGCAGGTCCAAGACGAGCGCGGACGCAGGGGCCAGCTCCTCGATCGCCGTCCCGAGCTCGTCGGGCGAGACGCGCGAGACGTCGAGGTACCCGACCTGCTCCGGCAGGAGGCACCAGGCGGGCAGGGTCGTGACGGCCACGGGCTCCGTGACGTAGCCCACCGGCGCCTCCGCCCGCAGGTCCACCTCGAGCGCCTCCTGCCCGTGCGTCCGGACCCGCAGCCGCACCGTGGCCCCCTC
>CADDYR010000271.1 GCA_902810765.1 Chloroflexota bacterium | reverse complement strand
CGCCCACGCCCCTCCCTTCTGGCAGCCGAACAGCCAGCCCGACTTCCTCCTCGGCACCGACAGCCTGGGGCGCGACGTGCTCAGCGTGCTCGTCTACGGCACGCGGACCACGCTCGTCACCGGCCTGGGGTCGGTCGTGCTCGCCTGTGCGATCGGCTCCCTGGCGGGGCTCCTCGCGGGCTGGCACGAGGGCAGGTGGGACGAGCTCATAATGAGGTGCGCCGACCTCGTGCAGTCCGTGCCCTCGCTGCTCGTGTACGCGCTCGCGATGCTCGCCCTGCACAACACCTTCCTCGACGCTCCCCTCGACGGCGTCCCGCTCGTGACCGTAGTGCTCTCGACTGCGGCGTGGGCGAACGTGGCGAGGGTGGTGAGGGCGCAGGCGCTCGCGGTGAAGCGCCGGGAGTTCGTGCTCGCAGCGCGCTCGGTGGGTCTGCCCACGAGCCGGATCCTGCTGAGGCACGTGCTGCCGAACAGCGTCGGGATGGTGGCGGTGATGGCCTCGTTCCAGGTGCCTGTCGCGATCGTGGCGGAGGGCTTCGTGTACGCGATGGGGCTTGGGGTGGGGCAGGACAGCACCAGCCTGTCGGGCGAGATGTTCCTCGAGTTCCCCACGATGGTGACCCTGCCGACGTTCGTGTTGATGCCAGCTGCGCTCGTGGTGCTGCTGTGCCTGGCGTTCACCGCGATCGGGGACGGGCTCCAGCGCGCACTCGACCCGCGCGAGAGCGGCAAGCTCCCCACCCCGATGCGGTAGGAGGCGCCTGGCGCGGGAACGTCTACGAGAAGTACTCCGACGTCCTAGACAGGACGAGAAGGTGGGCCTGGATGACGGGAACGGAAAGAAGGAGTGGACAGTGTTCTTCCACGAGAGGGCGCTCAGCTACATTCGAGAGTACCTGGGAGGCGTGACGAAACACCTAGCTCTCCCTGGGATTCTAACTCATACTTGAGTGTTGGCCCGTTGGCAAGCTACGAATTTGCCAGTGGTATCGAGAGCCCGCGAGAGCAAGGCCAAGAGTGGACTCGCAAGGGATTTTTCTCCATATAACTGGAACTACATGCTCATATGGAGATACCCTCCTGTATGACCCGACGACGAATCGGAGGCGTTGAATGCAAAGCGATGGAGATGAGGCGGGTGTCATCAGGTACGTAGACTCACACGCAAACCGCCTGAGAGAGGCAGGGGCCGTGCGCTCTCAGAGGTTGGAAGAGGCGTTTCGAAGAGTGCCCAGGCACCTCTTCGTGGGGACGTTCTACGTGGAGAGAGACGACGAGTACCTCCGGATCGAGTACGACCCTTCCAGTCCGAAGCCGGAGCAGCTGGAGACGATCTACTCGGGAGTCCCGCTCGTCACGCACCTTCGAAACGGACGCCCAACGAGCTCGTCGTCGGACTCGGGATTAGTTGCGAGGATGCTCGAGCTGCTTCAGGTGGGGCCCGGTATGAAGGTCCTTGAGATCGGCACGGGCACGGGCTACAACGCGGCTCTCCTGGCGTGCCTGACAGGCGATGAATCCCTCGTCACGACGGTAGATTACCAGGAAGATGTGGTATCTCAGTCACGAGAGTCGCTTGCGAAGGCGGGCTTCCCCGGGATTCGCGTCGTGTGCGCCGACGGGTTCTGTGGTGATGCCGCCGCGTCCCCCTATGACAGGATCATCGTCACGGTCGGGTGTCCCGAGATATCCCCGCACTGGGCCGAGCAGCTCGGTCCATTGGGGCTGATGCTAATTCCTCTGCGTCACGGCGGCATGAATCCTCTCGTAGCGGTCTCGAGGTCTGGCAATGACCTCATCGGTAAGGTCGTGGGCACCTCGGGATTCATGGCTATTCAGGGCGAGTTGGCCGATAGCTCGTACTATGGGCCGGAGGGGAAGTACGGCGGCGTCGTCGGTGAGCTTCCCGTGTGGACGGACCTGCGCGAAGAGGCGGGCACCGAATGGCTGCACAGCCGACACGCGGGTTTCTGGTTCCATCTCGGTGTCAGGGATCGGCGTGCACAGATAACCCGCTGGCCGGCGAGCTTCGGCCTGGTGGATCCCGCGTCCCACCGCGCCGCGAGCGTCGAGCGGAACCGGATCGTGCGTTACGGTGAGAGCGATCTGTTGGAGGACTTGTCCAGGTACCACGAGGAGTGGTCTCGGCTCGGCACGCCCCGCATCCCTGACTACACCCTCCGATTCCTCAGAGGCGGTGATTCGGACACGCTCGCGGCCGATCACTGGATCGTACAGCACAGGTACTACAAGGTCGTGTTCTCCCTAGAAAGGTAGCTTATCTACCGCCCTGCCCTTTCGGAGCTCGATCCCACTTTTTGTCCGGGATACTCGCATATGCTGTCGATCATGTTTCTAGACTGGAAGAGTTTGTTCCGCCTCCGGATCTATCAGCAAATGTCATGGACGATTTGTTCTCTCTATATTAAGTACATCGCCGAACGTCGCACCTATGTCTGTTGGCTTCCAGTCAAAGCAACCAGCCCCAAGCCAGAGTCGGGTCTGCTGATAGACTGCGTGCCAAGGTGGGAGGTCGGGGGCATCATCCTCCAGGTGGCTCCTGCACGTACTATCCAGCGCCGACCGCCCTAGCACTTCCCTGAGGCTTGTGCTCCCGCTGGGGCGCACCCTCCTTGGTCAACGTCAGATACGATGCGCTGACATCACTCGGGGAGGCTTTTCGTGTTTCCCCATCCCTCCATGCTACAGCCCCTGACCCCTAAAGTGCATGACAGCCTCTACGCGCTCATGCTGGCGCCCGTCAGCAGCCGGGTCTGCTCGATGAACTTCGGATCGAGGGTCTTCGTCCTGCCCGCGATGCTCTCCAGCGGCACCGTGCGGATCTCCCAGCCTCGGATCGAGACCATGCCCCCGAACGAGCCCGAGTGGACGCGCTCCATCGCCGCGAGTCCGTAGCGCGAGGCGAGCACTCGGTCGAAGGCGGTGGGAGCTCCTCCGCGCTGCAGATGACCGAGCACCACCGAGCGGGTCTCCCAGCCCAGCCGCTCCTCGATCACCTGCGCGACGGTCTCGCCCACGGCCCTCTCCGCGAGCTGGACGTGCCCGAACGCATCCGTCCTGCCCGTAGGGGCAGCCTCGCCCAGCTGCACGCCCTCCGCCGCGACAACTATCGCGTAGTCGCGCCCTCGTCCCCTCAGGCCGTCCAGCTGCGAGCACAGCGCGTCGAGGTCGGGCTCGACCTCCGGCAGCAGGATGTAGTCCGCGCCACCAGCGACCCCGCCGAGGCCGGCCACCCATCCGGCGTGCCGCCCCATCACCTCGAGGACCATCACGCGATGGTGCGACCTGGTCGTCGTGCGCAGCCCGTCTATCGCGTGGGTGACTATGTTCACCGCGCTGTCGAACCCGATGCAGTAGTCGGTCTCGGGCACGTCGTTGTCCATCGTCTTCGGCACGCCGACCACCGGCAGCCCCCGGCGAGACAGCTCGGCCGCGACGCTCAGCGTGTCATCGCCGCCGATCGCCACGAGCGCGTCGAGCGAGTTGCCGCGGAAGTTGCGCAGCACGGCCTCCATGGTGTCCTCGGACCTCATCGGGTTGGTGCGCGATGTGCCGAGCTTCGTGCCGCCCTCGTCTATCAGGCCCTCGAGCCAGCCGCGATCTATCGGAACGGTGAGATTGTCCTGCACGCCCTTCCAGCCGTCACGGAAGCCTACGACCGTGTCGCCGGCGTCCAGCGCGCTCAGCGCCACGGCCCGTATGGCGGGGTTCAGCCCCGGACAGTCTCCGCCTCCGGTGAGCACACCGACAATCATCCCAGACTCCTTTCGGTAACGATGCTGCGATAGGCATTCCAGCACATGTTAGGCCGGGAGGGGCGGCGAGGCAACGGGCTTGCGGCCGTGATATAATGCGCGCCTGAGGGGTGCCGAAGGTGGGATTCGAACCCACACGGAGTCACCTCCACTCGCTTTTGAGGCGAGCGTGTCTGCCATTCCACCACTTCGGCTCCGCAGAAGTATATGTAACCGTTCCGAGCACAGTCAAGCAGAGGCTGCGTCCTTTGGTCAGAGCTCCGGATGATGAGGCGTTGGTCAGGGAGGCCCAGCGGGGGAGCCTCGCCAGCTTCAACGCGCTGGTCGAGAGGTACCAGACCCAGCTGTACAACCTCGCGCTGCGGCACGTCGGCGACCGCCAGCTAGCGGAGGACGTGACTCAGGAGGCTTTCCTATCGGCGTGGCGGGCGATACGCAGCTACAGGGGCGGCTCCTTCCGGGCCTGGCTGTTCCGGATCCTGGTGAACGAGGCGCGGGACCTGCACCGCCGCAGCAGCCGCCGCCCGGCCAACTCCCTCGACGCGATGCTCGATGCCGGGCTCTCGCCCCGCGCGGAGCAGGACGTCTCGGCCGGGCCGGACGAGCGCGCCCTCACGGCCGAGACGATCCGGGCGGTGGAGCGCTGCCTGCGGATGCTGCCGGAGGACCAGCGTGTCGTGGTCCTGCTCTCGGACGTCCAGGGACTGTCCTACGACGAGATCGGCCGGGCGCTCGGGCTCCCGCTCGGCACCGTGAAGTCGCGCCTGAACCGGGGCAGGGTGCAGCTGCGGAGGCTGCTCGTCGAGAGCGGGGAACTCTGATGGGTGGCGAGGCGTCTAAACCTTGGGGGATGGTGCAGGGATCCCATCGTGGGCCGGGCCGCACGCGACGTGCGCTCCCCGGCTCTGAGACTTCCGAGGGGGAGGTAGGTGTCGACCGATGATGCCCGGCTGATGGGTCACCCGGAGCCGGAGCGCCTGATCGAGTACGAAGAGGGAGACCTCGACGCGGCGGAGGCCGAGGCCGTCGCGGCCCATCTCGGGTCGTGCGAGCGGTGCCGCGCCGAGCTGGAGCAGCATCGGACGATGCTCGGGATGCTCTCCGCGCTGCCGCACTACGAGCCTCCGCGCTCGTTCGCGCTCGACGACCTGGGCGCCCGGCGAGCGAGGTCGCGCCCGCTTTGGCCGGCGCTCGCCTCGCTCGCCGCGTGCGTCGTGTTCGCGCTCGCCCTGTTCGGCAGCACGACGATCGGGCTGCGTGGCACGAGCGGGATGGGAGCAGCGGCTCCGCAGTATCCGCAAGAGGCCGCGGGAGTGGCCAGGACGGCGGCGTCGCCCGGGATGACCCAGGCT
>CADDYR010000270.1 GCA_902810765.1 Chloroflexota bacterium | reverse complement strand
TCCTCACCGCCCCGATCCTTAGCACCTGGAGCACGGCCGCCCGCACCGGCGGCACGGCGAGCGCCGCGGCTATCAGGAGCAGCAGGATGGCGAGCGCGATCACCAGCCTGCGGCCACTCCAGGGCCGCGCCCCGAGCCTCCGCCTGACCGCCGATGCGACGTCAGGGGTCGGGGGGTACGGGAAGGCGCTCGCGGTCGCGCGCACGACCTCTCCCCAGCGATCGAGCTGCTGCTCGCTCATTCGACCCGTCCCTCCCTGAGCGCCGGAAACTCCTTCTCCACCACCGCGCGCAGGCGCAGGAGCGACCTGTGCAGCCTCGACTTCACCGTTCCCACGGGCACGCCCAGCGCACCAGCCGTCTCGGCCTCCGAGAGGTCGAGGAAGTACCTCAGCGCGATCACCTCCTGGTCCGCCGCGCTCAGCCGCCTCACCGCCAGCCAGAGCGTCTCGGCCTCCCACGCCGGGAGGCTCTCGGCCTCCGAACGCACGACCCTCTCCGGCTCCGACTCGATCAGCCTGCGCACCGCTTGGAGGTACCGGCCGATGGTCCTGCGGCGGTTGCGCGCGAGGTTCCGGGCGATGGCGAGCAGCCAGGGGCGGAGGGGGAGGCTGGTGTCGAAGCGGTCGAGAGCGCGGAAGGCGCGCACGAACGTCTCCTGCGCCACGTCCTCGGCTTCCTCGGCGTCGCCCAGGAGCAGGTACACCAGCCTGAACACCGGCTGCTGATGTTCGCGGACAAGCTCGACCCAGGCGTCCTCGCTCCCACGGCGAGCGCGCTCGACCAGCTCGGTATCCGTCAAACAACCCTCTCCGGAGAGGTCTCGTCATCAGGATATACCCCGGCCGGCCCGTTTGGGTTCCCTATCTCCTGCCGAAGAAGTACACCTTCCTGTAGCTGTCGAGCCGCCTAGTCGCCTCGACCGAGAGGCTCCGGGCGTCCAGCCGGTAGAGCCTGCAGTCGCACCCTGTCGAGTTCGTGTACCTGCTCGCGAGGACGAGCAGCGAGTCGCCGCTCGGGGAGGACTCGAGCCAGGTAATCTGCCGCCCCTTGAGGGCCTGCACGACGATCCGCCCCGTGCGCACGTCCACTGCCCGCACGCCGAGCCCGCGCTCGTGCTGCCGACCGCGCGCGTCGAGCCAGCTCCTCGTGCCGCCCACGTACAGCGTGCGGCCATCGGTCGAGAACGCGGCCTCGAGGCTCGTTCCCTCGAACGCCTTCGCGTGAGCGGCCCCCGGCGCGAGCCCCAGGATCTCGAGCAAGCTCCGCGAGCGGCCGATCGGCTCGGTGCGGACGGTCCGGATGCGCCGGGCGTCCACGAGCGTCAGCGCCCCGAGGCCCGGGTGGACGACCGCGATGATCCGGCCGTCCGGGCTGACCGCGACTCCCGGATCGTAGCTCACAATCACGAAGTCCGAGCCGTTCGCCCCTTCGCTAACCTGCCAGCTCCCCGCGAGGAGCCCCTCCAGCCTCAGGCTCCCGAGCCTGCGCCCCGTGGCAAGGTCGTAGGCGGTCAGCACCGGCGTGCGAGGGCGCTCGGTGGGGTCGCTGGAGCCCGTGGAGGTCAGCAGGTACAGGGTGTGGCCCCGGGGACTTGCGAGCAGCTTCCACCACCTGAGGTTCGGTCCCGGACCGCGTATCCTGCCCACGAGCCGACCGCTCGTCGTGCTCAGGATGTCCCACACGGGCGCTCCGCAACCCGACGGACCGCACGTCGTCCTGCCCACGGAGACGACGACGTATCTGCCGTCGGCGCTCAGCGCCGCGGGGTATCCGGGCGATGGAAACCTCGCGAGCTCCGAGGTCGTGCGAGTATCGAGGACTCGCAGCGTCACCCGGCCCGAGTCGGATTGGAGGGCCTCGACGAGCGTCGAGCCGTCGGCCGACTCGAGGAACTCGGCCGTGCCCCGGACCGAGGATGGTGCGAGGTCGGCGGCGCGCCTGCTCGGGTCACGGCCGAGCGTGCGGACGTTCAGGGGCAGCAGCTCGGCGCCGCCCGGCGCCGATGTGATATAGGCTCCCGCGAGCCGCGCGAGGCGCCGGATGGGAGTCGGGCTCGCGACAGTGGTGAACCGCGGCTTGGCGTGCCTCGGGAGCCCGAGCTTTCCGGCTCTCTCAGCGGAACGCAGAGCCATCGTCCCGGCTCTCGCTGCCAGGCTCGGCTCCGCGGCATGCTGCGAAGCCTGCTGCGGCTCGACATCGGGTCGCGGAGCCGAGCCGTCCGCCGAGAGGGTCGCCCTCCCGCAGCCTCCCAGCAGGAGCGCTCCAATGGCCACGTACAATGCCACCGTTGCGATCTTGTCCGATAACTCTCTCCCCTCCACGAACTCACCCTCCTCGCTCAGGGCCGTTGATCTTCAACCGGGCACCTGTTCTACTATTGGGTACACTCGGGGTGAGCCGCAGGTTCCACGCGGGAAGGAGCGCGACGACGTGAGACCTCTGGAGCTGGACGACCTCTTTGGTCTGGAGCAGATCGGCATCTACTTCGGAGGCCCGTACGACCTCTCGCCTGACGGCACGAGGCTCGCGTACGTGGTCCAGAGACCCAAGGCGACCGCCACGACGCACAAGCAGGATTTCTTGTGCGGGAACGACCGCGCGGACGTGTGGATGGTCCGCCTGAACGACGGCTCCGAGGCGATGAACCTCACGCACGGCCTCGACGAGGGGATTGGATACTGGGCGCCGAGCTGGTCGCCAGACGGCTCGCGCCTCGCGATGCTCTCGACGAGAGGAGACAACCTGACGCTCTGCGTGTGGGACGGCGAGGAGTTGCGCCAGCTCACCACGAGGGGCGTCTCGATTCCGGACATCCCGTATAGAAGACCATATCAGTGGCTGTCGCCCGAGGAGGTCCTGTGCGTGCTGCTGCCCGAGGGCGAGCAGGACGACGTCATGACAATCGAGATGAAGGCGGCGCGCAAGGCGATGGAGGTGTGGCCCCGGGCGTGGCGCGGCCGGGAGGTCACGGCGAGCGTGCTGGAGAGCGGCGTGCGGCCGGACCTCTCCCGCCGTCCCCAACCCGAGCTCGTGCGGATCGACATCACTTCGGGCGACACGCGGACGCTCGCCACCGGCTTCATCCAGGACGTCGCGCTCGCTCCTGGCCACGGAGTCATCGCGTACCTCCAGGCCACGGACGTGTATCGGCCCACCGCCAGCCTTCCCCTCGAGTTCGGAGTCCGTTACCGCTTTGGTTTGGAAGTGCTCTCGCTCGATGGCGACCCCGCTCCCCGGCGGCCCGCGCCGGACCTGGAGGCCCTGCCCGAGTCCCTGCGCTGGAACCGGGACGGCACCCGGCTCGCCTTCGTCGGCCGAGGTCCGGATCGCGAGGCGCGCGCCTACGTCTGCGGACCGCGCGACGGCACGCCGCATGCGTACGGCGGCCGGTCGTACGACCCCGCTCCGGGCCTGAGGGCGTCGCCGGAGCTCGTATGGACAGGCGACGGACGGCTCCTCGTGCTCGCGGGTCGCCGCGACTCGGGCGATGACCGCAAGGACTGGTGGCTGCTGGGACCGGACGGCGTGGAGACGGCGCTCACGGAGGGCCTGGACGAGGCGCCGCCTGCTCTGCACCCCGAGCTGGGCGCACGGTCGTTCGCAGGAGTCGCAGGCGGCCGCCTGTGGCGAGTCCGCACGGACGGCGCGCCGGAGGAGCTGTGCGAGGCCCGCGCGCTCGCGTGGCCTTCGCCCAGAGGATCGAGCGACGCGATGCCCGATCCGGACGGCCTCGAGATCTCCGAGGTCGTGGCCGAGGTGGGCGAGGGTCCAAGCCCGCGATACCGACTCGTCGAGCTGCCATCGGCGAGCACCACGGACCTGGCGAAGCCGACGGACGAAGCGAGGCTCGTGGGGTACGATCCCGTGAAGCGCCTTGTGATCTTCTCGTGTGCCGACCGCACGGGCACCTACATCTGGACGGGCGAGCCCGGCCGTGGCTCGTTCACACGGATCCTCGAGACGAACACCTTCCTGCGCGAGGTGGAGGAAGGAGGGTTCAGGCGGATCGAGTACAGGAGTCTGGATGGGGAGGAGCTGGGAGCCTGGCTGATCCTCCCGCCCGGGCACTGCGAGGGCACGCCGTACCCGCTCATCACCTGGATCTACCCGGGCCTGGTCTGGGGTCCCAACCCGCCAGGCTTCAACCGCATCAACAACCCGCACGCGCTGAACTTGCAGATCCCGGCGGCGCGGGGATACGCGGTGCTGCTGCCGAGCATCCCCCTGCGGCCCGAGGGTGAGACGGACGACCCTCTGCTCGAGCTATCCGGCGCGATGATGCCCGCAGTGGAGCTCGCGGTGGAGATGGGGATCGCCGATCCCGAGCGGCTGTACCTCATGGGCCAGAGCTACGGAGGGTACGGCGTGTACGGGCTCGTGGGGCAGACGTCCCGCTTCAGGGCGGCGGTGGCTCTCGCGGGCCTCGCCGACCTCATCAGCCTCGTCGGGAACTTCGACCCTCGACTCCGCTACGACGACCACCCCCATGAGGACCTGTTCCAGCCCGCGCTCATGGAGTCGGCGCAGGGGCGGATGGGAGGCCCGTTCTGGAAGGACCTCGGCCGGTACCTGCGCAACAGTCCGATCTTCTACGTGGACCGCGTGGAGACCCCTCTGATGATCGCGCAGGGCGACATGGACTACATACCGATGGCGCAGGGAGAGGAGTTCTTCTGGGCGTTGTACCGGCAGGGCAAGCGGGCCGAGTTCGTGCGCTATTGGGGAGAGGGGCACGTGCTCGAGGGGCCGGCGAACATCGAGGACATGTGGGCGCGGGTCTTCGACTGGTTCGAGCAGTTCGACCCCGGGCGAGAGGAGTGATCCGCGCGGCTACAACAGGTCGTGGCGTCGGGCCTCGAACGTCCTGTCGAGCCGGAACGGGTTCTGGTCGGGCGAGACGCGACCGATGAGGACCTCCGCGAGCAGAGCGCTCCCGGCGGGGCCGGCCATTATCCCGTGCCCGCTGTATCCGGTATTTACATAGAGCCCCTCGACCGGCGTGAGGCCGATCAGGGGGTGGTGGTCGGGCGTGAGCGCGTACTGTCCACACTGGAGCATCCACAGCGCGCTCGCCCGGTCCCACACACGTCTCCAGAAGGGCGCGGTGCGGGCCACCGAGAGCGGGCTGGCGGGA
>CADDYR010000269.1 GCA_902810765.1 Chloroflexota bacterium | reverse complement strand
GTGATGGCGGGGAGCGATCCGATCGAAGCCGTCATCCACGGCGTCGCGGGGCACGGGGCGATGCAGCACCGTGGAAGTGACGCGATCGTCGCGGCCGCCGAGTTCGTAACCGCCCTGCAGACCGTGATCAGCCGCAGGGTCGCGCCCCTCGACCCGGCGGTCGTGACGATAGGCACGATCAGCGGCGGGCGGGCGCGGAACATCATCGCGGACAAGGTCGAGATGACCGGCACAGTCCGCACGTTCAGCGAGCAGCTGTGGCGCGAGATGCCGGGCCACATAGAGAGGGTGCTCGACGGCGTCTGCGAGGCGATGGGGGTGAAGGGAGAGCTCAACTACCAGCGGGGATACCCGCCAACCGTGAACGACCCGGCGATGACCGAGCTCGTGCGCGCGGCGGCGACGGACGTGGTGGGGGAGGACGGAGTGGTCCTGCCGGAGCCGAGCACGGGCTCCGAGGACATGAGCTTCTTCCTGCGCGAGGTGCCGGGATGCTTCTTCTTCGTCGGCTCGCAGAACCCCGCGAAGGGCTGTGTACACTCGCATCACCACCCGTCCTTCAATGTGGACGAGGATGCCCTGCCGATCGGCACAGCGGTGCTCGTCGCCTCGGCGGTCAGCTACCTGTCCCGGGCAGGAGGACACGCAGGGGTGATATCAGGATGACGAGGGTGAGCTATTCCTGCGCCGCCTCTTCACGGCCGAGCCTGCCGAGCGCCGTCAGGAAGACGAGCAGCGTAAGCGCGTGCACCGCCGTGCACCACTCGCAGATGCGGTGGAGCAGCACTATCTCGGCGTAGACCAGCCCCAGCACGACGACCAGCCCCGCGAGCCCCCACAGCGCGCAAGTCGGCCGCAGCCAGCCGGGCTCGGGCTTGCCGTGATAGGCGCTCCGGAGCCCGATCGTGGCAAGGACTCCCACGATCACAAACCAGAGCATCCCAGGTATCGTGATCGGGACGCTCGTGCCGGGCACGACCGAGTAGGGGCTGGAGGTTACCGCGGCGCAGCTCACCACACCTCCGGTGGTGCAGACGAGCGGGACGTGAGCGTAGTGCACCACGGTCAGATACACGGAGATCCCGAATCCCGCGAGCGCCATCACGAACATGGACGCGAGCGCCTTCTCCTCCGCTATCAGGCGCCGGATGCCGAGTCCGGAGCCGGGTCGCTCGGTCGCCCGCACCGCTAGCGCCCCCCGAGCTTCGGCTGTATCCGGGATACGGGAGGCGACTGGCACACGCTCGCGGGCCGATCGTGCGTGGTCTCGCAGATGGCCGCGGTCAGATAGTTGGCGTTGGCGACGATCCCCCGCGTCAGGGGATCGTTCGGATTGCGGAGCTTCCTCGCTATCTGCTCGTGCGTTAGTCCGGAGAGCATCTGCGGATCGTAGCCCGCGCCGGCCGTCACGTATCGGTTCGCGATGTCTATGAACGGGATACCGCCGCTCGTGTACGGCTGCGTGTCGTACTGCTGGAGAAGCTGTTGCTGTTGCGCGGTCGGGGTCTCGAGGGCTTGGTTCGGGTCCCGGGTGGTGGTCTCCACCGGCACGAAGTCCACGTACCGGCTCGAGTAGCTGCTGCCGTGGAAGGTGAAGGTGGGCGTATTGGGGTACACGTCGCTGGAGCTCGAGGCGCTGTAGTGGAGGTTGCTGAAGGTGCCGAACCGGCCCAGCGCCATGATCAGGCTCCACCTCTCGGCCGCACAGTACGGGCAGTACTCCGCCCCGACGTACAGCACCTCGGGCTTGCCGCCGGAGCCGGTGAGGGCAGGTGCCGACGTCAGCGGGGTCAGAGGGTTCTCGTAGCTGGCCGTGCCCACGCTGGAGAGCACGCTCGCGGACGGCTGGGTCACCGCCTTCACGACGCTCGCGCTCGCCGGGCCCGTCGGAACGCCGCCGTTGTGCCCTTTGGAGACGAGTAAGAAGGCCACCACGGCGATGATAACGATAGCCACGGCGCCGCCTATCAGAGTCGAGCTCCGTTGCCAGACGGGTGTCGGTCGGACGGCGCCGCGCTTTCGGGTTCGGCTTCGGGCCATGTGCTCCCCACTCCTGGCTGAAAAGCAGATACGCCAGATTATACACTCGTACCGCGGACCAGCGCCTCCGTCCGCCGGGTCAGGATCCCGCCTCGGGAGCAAGGCGCAGCAGGCGCGGGACGGGAGGCGTCTCGCCGTTGCGGACCCGGCTCCTAAGCTCGCGCGGGGAGCATCCGTAGACCCGATGAAAGCGGCGGGAGAAGTGGAAGGGGCTCGAGAAGCCGAGCGCACCGGCTATCTCGCTCACGGCGTAGTTGCTGCGGGCAAGCAGCACGGCCGCGCGGTCGAGCCTCGCAAGCCGCACCGTCTCCATCGGCGACCTGCCGGTGGCGGACGCGAACAGGCGGCACAGGTGCTCGGGGCTCACGCCGGAGCAGCCCGCCAGGTCGCCCAGGCGGATCGGCCGCGCGGGGTCGGACTCGAGTGCGCGGGCGATGTACTCGTAGGCCCTCTCCACCGGCTCGGGGAGCACGTCGGCCGGCACCTGGCGAGCGGCGACCCGGCCGGTGACGAACGCGGCGAGCATCTCGAGCACCGTGAGCTCGCACAGCCGCTCGTCACCGCGCCCCGCCCAAGTGAGCAGGTAGCGGAAGAGCGGGCGCAGGATGTCGTCCTCCGCAGGCGAGCACACGAGCGGCCACTCGCCGGGAGGTGGCCAGTCGGAGGGCAGAGCGAGCACGTTGAAGTGGAAGTACGCGTGGCGGGTCCTGTGCTCGCGGTCGAACGCGAAGAAGTCGGTCGCGCCCGACCGGCACAGCACGACCGAGCCCGCCGGGGCCCGGACGGTTGCGCCGCCCCAGGTGTACTCGGCATCCCCCTCGACCATCCACACGAACTCGTGGTCGCGCATGTTGCGGGGGCCGAAGGTGGCGCCGGCCGGGTAGATCGCGACCCCGTGCGCGGAGGGCGGGGTGACGCGCAGGTCGTCGGGCATCAGCTCGGGTCCCGCCAGCTGTGCTTGGGCTCGTATCCGAGCAGCCGCCGCGCCTTCTCTACGGACCACGCGCTCGCGGTGCCCTCGATACGCCCCCTGATCTCCACCGCGGGGCAGTACATCCGGATCATCTCCTCGGTCGGAGCTTCGGAAAGCGTGTCCGCCGCAGTCACGTTGAACACCTCGAACCCCAGGTCGCCCGCCTCCGCGCCGAGCCTGCACGCCGTGGCCGCGTCGCGCAGATCCACGTAGCCCCAGAGCAGGTGGGCATCATCGGCCGGGTGCTCCGCGACACGTCCCGCGGCCTGCACCGCCTCCTCGTGCGTGAGTATCGAGTGGAACCTGTACGCGAGCACGGCCATCCCGGTACGGCGATGGAACATCTCGCAAGTGCGCTCGTCCACCTCCTTCGAGAGGCCGTAGGGGTCCTTCGGCGTGAGCGGGTGCGCCTCGTCCACGGGCGCGTAGAGGGGCGGGAAAGGAGGAATCCCCCAAGCGCCGCCGAGCGCGGACAGGCTCGAGGCGACCACCGCCCTGCGCACTCCCAGCAGCATCGCCGCCTGAAGCACGGAGTACGTCGCGCGGGTGTTGTTCCCGAACACCACCTCGTCGGGATGGCCGTAGGGCTGGGGGATGGCGCCGAGGTGGATCACCACGTCGCAGCCGAGCATCGCGCCAGCCACCTGTCCCACGTCGCCCAGGTCCGCCTGACGGAAGCGGGCGGGCAGGGGCTCGGCGGGAGGGCGCTGGTCCACGCTCACGACCTCGTGCCCGTGCCCGGCAAGCTCGCGCACGACCGCGCCGCCCAGCTTGCCGCTGCCTCCGGTCACCAGCACCCTCACGATCGTGCTCGCTCTCTAGGGCCTGACGACCGTGCCGTCGAGCCTGCGCACGGGCGGCCAGGAGCCGTTCAGGGGGTGCTCCGGGAACGGGTACCTCGCCGCCAGCTTCTCGTCTACATCAATGCCGAGACCGGGGCCGTCGTTGGGCCAGAGGTAGCCGTCGCGGATCTCGGGACAGCCCGGGAACACCTCCCGCAGCCTCTCGCCGAACACGTGCTGCTCCTGAATACCGAAGTTGTGGCACGCCAGGTCCAGGTGGAGGTTCGCCGCGTGCCCGACCGGGGAGACGTCCCCGGGCCCGTGCCAGGCGGTGCGCACGCCGAAGAACTCGCAGAACGCCGCGAGCTTGCGGGCCATGCTCAGCCCGCCGATGTCGGTGATGTGGACGCGGATGAAGTCTATCAGCCGATCGCGGATGAGGGGCACGTACTGCGCCTGGTTCACGAACAGCTCCCCCATCGCGATCGGCGTGCTCGTCTGCTGGCGCATGATGCCGAAGTAGTCGTTGTCCTCGGGCGAGAGGGGGTCCTCGAGGAAGAACAGATGGTAGCGCTCCAGCTCCTTCGCCAGCCCTATCGCCTGGATAGCGGGCACGCGCTCGTGCACGTCGTGCAACAGCTCCACGTCCTCCCCCAGAGTCGAGCGCAGGTGCTCGAAGAGCCTGGGCACGACCCGACAGTAGGCCGAGGGCTCCCACGCCTCCTCACCCAGGCCCAGCAGCTGCGGCCACGGGCTGCGGCCGGAGGCCGGCTGCGCCCCGTAGGTGGAGTACCCGGGCACGGCGACCTGGCAGCGGACGTACCGGTACCCCTGCTCGATGTATGCGCGCGCGTTCTCCTCGACCTCCCGGGGATCGCGACCGCTCGCGTGTGCGTAGAGCGCCGCGGCCTGGCGGCACTTCCCTCCCAGGAGCTGGTACACCGGCATACCGGCGCGCTTGCCCTTGATGTCCCACAACGCGATGTCCACGCCCGCGAGCGCGTTGTTCAGCACGGGACCGTTGCGCCAGTAGGAGCTGACGTAGGCCGACTGGTAGATGTCCTCGATGTCGTCGGGGTCGCGACCCCGAAGGAATGGATCGAGGTACTCCTCGATCGCCGTGACCACGGCGAGGGGCCGCTGGGTGAACGTCGCGCAGCCGACGCCGTACAGCCCGGGCTCGCTCGTCTCCACCTTCACGATGACCAGCCGGATGCCCTCCGGCGCGGTGCAGATCGCCCGAACTCGGGTGATCCTGAGCGGCGGCTCGCCCTCGGAGCTCATAGTGCGTGTCCTTTCGCTTGCGTGTCCGCTCAGGAGTCCGCGCGGAGCCACACGCTCATAGGTGCCGGCCCTCGGTTCGCCCACGCGTAGTATGGTATCAGAGTCACCCCCCG
>CADDYR010000268.1 GCA_902810765.1 Chloroflexota bacterium | reverse complement strand
AGAGCGCGAGGTCGCGCCGGGTGGTGTACGCGAGGGGCTGGGGCTCTGCGGGCACTCACACCATCAGGCTGGTGGTGGCAGGCACTGCCGCACACCCAAGAGTCGACCTCGACGCCTTCGTGGTCCTGCGCTAGGGTCTTCTGTCCGAGCCGGGGGGGTACTTCGCGTACACGCGAAGTACCCCCCCGGCGACCTGCGTGCTCGCCACATCGAGGCGTGGCACAAGGCTGAGAGAACTGTAAGGGAGATTCGGCTGCTTTTCACCCCTTGTTCAGCGACGGCTCCTTATACTGCCTTCGAGGCCCAGTAAGAGCTGTTGTGACACGAGATGGTTCCGATCGAAACTGAGTATTGGAGAGATTATGGAACGACAGGTCTTTTCCGATGAGGAAGTGCGGCCGAGGTTGACCAGACAGGTGGTCAGCGCGGTCCGCCAATCGGAAGGATGGCTGCGTCTCCGGACACTTCGCATAGGGCTTGGGGTAATCGCCGCCCCATACCAGCTGATCCTGGCTCTGGCGCTCTGTATGGGCACCTTTCTGCGGCTGTGGGACATAAACAGCCTGGGGTACAACAGCGACGAAGCCGTGTACGTGGGGCAGGCGGCCTCTATCGCCGGGGATCCCACTCTCAAGGGATTCTTCCCGATCTTCCGCGCGCATCCGCTGCTCTTTCAGTTCATCCTGGCGCTTACGTTCAGGTGGTCCGGGACCTCCGACCTGGTCGGGCGACTCGCGGCCGCGGCTATCGGCATCGCCGCGATCTACCTCGTGTACCTGACGGGCAAGCTGATCTACGGGCGCAGGGCGGGCGCGATTGCCGCTCTCATCGTTGCGCTCATGCCCTACCACGTGATAGTGAGTCGCCAGGCGCTGCTGGACGGGCCCATGACCTTCTTCGCGACCCTGACGCTGTACCTGATGGCCCGGTTCGCCAAGTCCGAGCGCCCCGCCTGGCTGTACGCCGCTGGAGCCGCGCTCGGCCTGACGTTCCTGTCCAAGGAGACGAGCATCATCCTGCTGGGCGCCGTGTACGCGTTCCTCGCGCTCTCCCCGGAGGTCAGGGTGCGGATTCGGGATCTGGTGGTATCGGTGCTGTGTCTGGGCGTCATAATCGCACCCTTTCCGCTCTCCCTGATGCTCGCTGGGGGCGGAGGGTCGCACACGGCGCACCAGTACCTGGTGTGGCAGATCTTCCGGCGCTCCAACCACGCGTGGACCTTCTACCCGTCGACGGTGACGCTCGCGATCGGTCCGCTGGTGATCCTCGCCGCCGCGCTCGGGCTAGCTTTGCTCTGGCGCGAGCGCACCTGGAGGGAGAAGCTCCTCGTCGTATGGATCGCGGTTCCGGCCATATTCTTTGAGCTCTGGCCGGTCAAGGGCTTCCAGTACCTGCTCCCGATCGCGCCGCCGATCGCCATCCTCGCGGGATGCATGCTCGATCGCTGGGAGCTCCCGGCTGCCCTCCGATCCATGAGGTGGGCGACGGGCAGGCTGGTTCGCGTGCTGGCGGTCGTCGTGATCGTCGCAACGCTCCTGGTGCCTAGCTGGTCGCAGATACAGACCGCCGGCGCGGCCAGGTTCATAGCCGGCTCCGGCGGCGTCCCGGGCGGACGCGAGGTCGGCGGCTGGATCAGGCACAACACGCCGAGGGGCTCGCAGTTCATGACGATCGGACCGTCCATGGCCAACCTCATCGAGTTCTACGGACATCGGCACGCCTACGGGCTTTCGGTGAGCCCCAACCCGTTGCGGCGCAACCCCTCGTACCTGCCGATATACAACCCGGACCTGAGGCTGCGGAGCGGCGACATCCAGTACATAGTCTGGGATTCGTTCTCGGCCGCGCGCTCGAGCTCCTTCTCGTCCAAGCTGATGATGTACGTGAGGCGATACCACGGAGTAGCCGTCCACACCCAGACGATTAGCGTGCGCGGTCCCGGCGGCCCTGTCGACAAACCCATAATCATCGTCTACGAGGTGCATCCATGACCCGCTTCCGCGTTCTGTCCTGGCTGGCCGGCATATGCTTCCTGCTGGCGGTGGCTTCGCCCGCCCTGGCGAGCAGCTCCACGCCCACCAGGACTCCGATCAAGCACTTCATAACGATAATGCAGGAGAGCCATACGTTCGACAACTACTTCG
The DNA here is from genome assembly GCA_902810765.1 of Chloroflexota bacterium. Taxonomy (GTDB): domain Bacteria; phylum Chloroflexota; class Chloroflexia; order Thermobaculales; family Thermobaculaceae; genus CADDYR01. Next base: position 3,086 of record CADDYR010000268.1, on the reverse strand, counting down.
GCACCTTCCCGGGAGCCGACGGCATTCCACCCGGCACCTGCATGCCGGTGGACCCGCACAAGAAGGGCTCCGCGTGCGTGAAGCCCTTCCACATAACCAGCGGCCATCAGCTCACAGGGCTGGACCACAGCACCGGCACCATATCGCAGCAGTACAACAGGGGGCGGATGAACGGCTTCATCTACGGTTTGCGACAGAGAAACCAGAGCGGTACTATCACGATGGGGTACTACGACGGGCGCGACCTGCCATATTACTGGTACCTGGCGCGCAACTACGTGCTCTTCCAGCGCTTCTTCAGCTCGTCGCGCATCTCCAGCCTGATGAACCACATGTACTGGGTGTCCGCGGCTCCCGGCCCCGCCCAGAGCCGCGTGCCCAGGCAGGGGTACGGCAACCTGCAAACGATCTTCGACCGCCTGGAGGCGAGCGGCGTCTCCTGGAAGTTCTACATACAGAACTACGACCCGCAGGTCACCTACAGGACCATGGAGGTGGCAGGGAACAAGAGCTCACAGGTGGTGTGGGCTCCCGTGCTGGGCTTCGACCGCTTCATCGACGATCCCAACCTGTCCAAGCACATAGTGGGCATCAGCCAGTACTACAAGGATCTTCAGTCAGGAACTCTCCCGGCCGTGTCGTACATAGTGCCTTCGGGCTCCAGCGAGCACCCGCCGGCGAGCATCCAGTCCGGCCAGAACTTCGTGAAGTCGCTGATACAGGCGCTGATGCGCAGCAGCGCGTGGTCCAGCTCGGCGTTCATGCTCACCTACGACTACTCCGGCGGCTGGTACGACCACGTGCCGCCCCCGCGCGTCGACAAGTACGGCGACGGCTTCCGGGTGCCCGCATTGCTCGTAAGCCCATACGCTCGCAAGGGGCACATCGACAGCACCACCCTGGACTTCAGCTCGATACTGAAGTTCATCGAGTACAACTGGAACCTCGAGCCGCTTACCAGGCGGGACGCGACGGCCAACAATCTGTTGACGGCGTTCGACTTCCATCAGGCGCCGCGCACCCCGGTCTACATGCCCTCGACCATGCTGGCGACGCAGCCAAAGAAGGAGCCGCGACGCGCGATCATCTACGCGGGCTACGGCTCGGCTCTGGGTTTGGCCGGCCTGATCCTTGCCTGGCCGGTGATCGGAACGTACCGCCTGCGGAGGCGGCTGGCGAATCTGCAGGATCGCCCGCGGGAGGAGGGCATATGATGAGCCGCAATGTGCGATACGTCCTTCTGGCGCTCGCGATCGCAGCTCTGTGCGCCGTATCCCCGATACATGCGCGGGCCAGCGGGCAGACTCCCGCAAGCACTGCTCTGACCCTTCAGAGATCAGGACCTGTCCCACTGGGCGAGCGCGCCAGCATCACGGCAAGCCTGACCACATTGACAGGCGAGCCGATCGCGAACGCGATGCTCAGAACGACCGTCGACGGCAAGCCGGGCCCGGGTGCGATAACAGGGGAGGACGGCGAGGCATCCTTCTCCGTCGGGCCGGACCTTGCCGCGGGTACCCATCGGCTCGTGGCCACTTACCGCGGCTCGCGTGAGTACGCTCCGGCCACGGCCTCGACGGAGGTCGAGGTATCCCCCGCCGAGCTCGAGATCCACGCGGTGCCGGCGCTGCCCGGCATCCCCTTCGTGCTGAACGGCCGCAGGTTCACTACCGATCACAACGGCGTGGCGCGGGTCCGCGTGGACCGTCCGGGCGTATACGATCTCACGGCCCTGCCGGTAACCACGAGTTACTTCAGCGCAGCGTTCAAGCGCTGGGGCGTCGAGATATTCGAGCCGTCCCGGAAGATAAGACTTCCCGTGGATGAACCGGTCGAGGTCGGCTACGACGTCAAGTACCTCGTGGGGCACAGCTTCGTGGACCTGGAGGGGAAGCCAGTCGCACCCTCCCGGGTCTCCTCTCTGACCGTCAGCAGCAGCGTGGGCGGCACCGTGACGTTCAAGAGCGGCCAGCCGATGTGGCTTCGGTCCGGGCGCGTCGTACGCCTCAGGGGCGGGCTCACGGAGAAGCCGGTGCTGTACTCGATCTACAGCGTGACCATGAACGGCTCGAACGTCGTCTACCAATCCAAGCAGCACTTCTACGCCAGACCGAACAGCGAGTGGCAGATCCAGCTGTTGCTGTTCTCGGCGCACTTCACCGCGAGGGACAAGTTCTTCGGCTTTCCGATCGGCACCGGCATCGAGCTCCGGTATCCCGACGGCCACGTCCGATACCTTCCGTTCGGGGACAACGCCGAGGTCAGCGCTACCTCGCTGCCGCGCGGCTCCTACAGCGTCAGCGTCGCGGGCGTCCAGGGCCTCTCCCCCTCGGCGCCCATAGCGCTGTCGCGCGATCAGAGCGTGGAGCTGTCGGTGATCAGCTACCTGGACATGGCAGTAGTGGCTCTGGTGGGGGCCATGATCTTCTTCGGGCTTCTCTTCCTCGGCCGACCACAGCTACTCACCCTGCTGCTGCCTCTGCGGAGGCGCAGGAAGGGCGCGCCCTCGCACGCTCTGGCCACAGCCGGGCCGCAGGGGCCGGCAGGGTCCATCGGCGGCGAGGCTGTCCCCTCGCGGAGCTCCGGCAGCCGGCATCAGAGGCGCGCAGCGTGGAAGGGAGTCGTCGCGGTGGCGCTCGTCCTGACAGCAGCGCTGACGCTGTACGGGCTGAGCGGGAGCTGGAAAGGTACGGGCGGCCCCGCCACGCAACGCGACCCCGGAGGGACGAGCGCGCAGAGGGTCGTGGCCCCGCCGACCAGCGGCCCAAAACGCGCAAGCAAGCCACAGGACAGCTCACCTGCGCGGGCACCACAGAAGACTGCCACCCCCAATGGCAGCGGCGGGGCCGCGGCTACGGCCACGCGCGGCCCGCAGAGCACGGCGACGCCCGAGCGCACCGCCGTTCGTTCCGCTGGGCTCGTCCCCACGCAGGCCGAGGCTACGCCCACCGGAATCCCGACGGGCACGCCCACGGCGGCGCCATGGTCTATCTCGGGGGGGCGTGGCCGGAGAAGTACCGCAACTCGCTCTTCATGAGCAACATCCACGGCAACCGGTTCAACAACGACATCCTCGAGCCCCGCGG
>CADDYR010000267.1 GCA_902810765.1 Chloroflexota bacterium | reverse complement strand
ACTCGGCGAGGGACCCAAGAGCCCACCCGAGCGGGGCGAAGGGGCGAACTCGGCGAAGCATCTTGTGGAGGCGGGGCTCTGGGAGCTCGAATGAGCTCTTCGGTCTCGGAATGGCGTGCTCAACTAGGTCCGGCGTCGGGAGCGGCCGGGGACCGGGAACGTGCGCCGAGGGCCGGGCGGCCTCCGGCCCGGCCCTGATGCTACGGCTTACGACGCGAGGGAGCGGTCGCGCAGGGCGTGGCCTGTCGCGATCAGCGAGCCCGCAAGCGCGAGCCCGAGCCGCGCCTCGAGCCCCTCGCCCGGCCTCCGGCAGAGAGCCAGATCCCGGGCCCTCTCCGCGCTGCGCCGCCTGTCCTGCTCCCTCGTCCTCGCGACCTCCGCGGCCATCATCTGCTCGAACATCCCGCCGTCTCCTTGCGATCCCTTTTCGACTTCCCAAATATAACACGTCGGATCAAAGATTGCAATACATTCCTCAAAATTAGGATAGGATTTCTCAAAATCAGTGCAGCACGGCTCCGGTTGAACGGCGGCGGCTGGGGCCGTATCATGGCTGCTATCCACGAATCGTTGTCAGCGAGGCCAGTCGAAGGGGGGAGGGACATGGGCAGCTTGGGTCAGGTGGTTCTGGAACCCTACACGCCCGCGGATGGCGAGGGGTGCCTGGCGATCATAGACGCGAACCCCGAGCACTTCGGCCCCGGGGATCGCGAGCAGTTCGCCAGCTTCCTCGCCGACCCGAAGGGGAAGTACTGGGTGATCCGCGACGGCGACAGGGTGGTCGCCTGCGGCGGGGCGATGACGAGCGACGACAACCGGCTCGGCGTGCTCGCCTGGGCGGCCGTGCTGCCAGAGTACCAGCGCCGGGGACTCGGCTCGCTGCTCGTTCGGGCGAGCCTGAGGTACCTCGCGGAGATGCCGGGCGTCGAGCGGGTGGTGCTCGAGACAAGCCAGCGCTCCGCCGGCTTCTACGAGCGCCACGGCTTCCGCACGGTGCGGGTGCTTGAGGACCACTGGGCGCCGGGGCTCGACCGCCACGACATGGAGCTGGTGCTCGACGAGCGCAGGCGAGCCGAGATCCTCTCGGACTGACCGCGCCTACAGGCTGATGAGTCCACGGCGGAGCGCGACCGTCACCGCCTCCGTGCGGTCCTCCGCGTTCAGCTTCTTCAGGATCGAGCTCACGTGGGCCTTGATCGTCTTCTCGGAGAGGTACAGCTCCTCCGCTATCTCGCGGTTGCGTTTGCCCTTCGCGATGAGCCTGAGCACCTCGAGCTCCCGGTTGCTGAGCTCGCCCGCGGTCGCGCCGCTCTGCAGGCTGCTGATGAGCTTGCCCGCCACCGATGGCTGCAGCCGGCTCTCGCCGCGGGCGACCGCACGGATCGCGCTGAGCAACTCCTGACGCGAGGAGCCCTTGAGCAGGTACCCCTGCGCGCCAGCCTGCAGCCCCTCGAGGATGCTCGCGTCGTTGTCGTAGGTAGTGAGGATCAGCACGTGTGCCCGCGGCAGCCGCGCCCGTATCCGCCGTATGGCCTCGGCGCCCGACATCTTCGGCATCCTCAGGTCCATCAGCACCACGTCCGGCTCGAGCCGGGAGGCGAGCTCGACGGCTTCCTCCCCGTCGCCCGCCTCTCCCACGACCTCGAGGTCGGGCTGGGTCTCGGCGACCGCGATCAGGCCGTCGCGCACTATGGGATGGTCGTCCGCGATCAGGATGCGCAGGGTCATTCGAGCCGTGCCTCCCGGCGCGCGCCCTCGGGCCTGCGCGGGATGCGGGCGGACACCACCGTCCCGCGGCCCTTGTGGCCCCGCACCTCGACCTCGCCGCCCACCAGGCGCGCGCGCTCGCGCATCCCCTTGATGCCGTAGCTCCTGCGGTCCGAGGTAAGGTCGTCGGGGTCGAACCCGATGCCGTTGTCGCGCACCCGCAGCCTGATCCACTCGCCGTCCGGCTCGATGGTCACCCTCACCTGGGAGGCGCGCGCGTGCTTGCGGACGTTGTTCAGCGCCTCCTGCACGATGCGGTACACCGTGTCCTCGACGAACGCCTCCATGCGAGGGAGCCCGCCGGGGATCTCGAGCTCGGTGGTCGCACCGGTGTCCGACTCCACACGCTGGAGCTCGTCGCGGATCGCCCGCTCCAGGCCGCGGCCCTCGAGCGGCGCGGGCCGTAGGTTGCGCACCGAGCGGCGGACGTCGTTCAGCCCCTCCTTCGTGAGCTCGAGCGCCTTGCCGACCCTCTCCCAGGCGCGCTCGGGGCGAGACTCCCGCTGCTGGATCGCGGCCTCGAGCTGCAGCACCACGCCGGTGAGCTGCTGTGCGAGCGTGTCGTGGATCTCGCGCGCGAGCCGGTTGCGCTCCTCGATCACCGCCATCGTGCGGGTCTGGTACCACAGGCGGGCGTTCTCGATCGCGAGCGCCACCTGGTCCGCCACCGTCGCGAGCATGTCCACGTCGGAGGCGTCGAACGCCCCTTCCTCCGTGTGCTCGATGTCCAGCACGCCGATCGTCTCGTCCGCGAGCCTTATCGGCACGGCGAGCTCCGAGCGCGCGCTCTCCTGCCCCAGCACGTTCGAGTACCTCGGCTCCTGAGAGACGTCGTTCGTGAGCAGCGGCGCGCCGTGCTCGGCCACCCACGCCGCGACGGAGCGCTCGCCGTACGAGAACCTGAGGTCCTGGCCCTCCATCTCCGGGTCCCCTCCGGCGGAGGCGGCGAGCGCGAGCTGTCGGGTATCCTCGTCCGTGAGCCACACCGCCACGCTGTAGCAGTTGAACGTCTCGTACAGCACCCGCGCGATGTAGGGCAGGAGCTCGTCGACGTGCCGGACGGCGAGTATGCGCCTGCCGATCTCGTTGATGATCCTGAGCTGCTCGGCCCTGCGAGAGAGCTCGCGCGTGCTGAGCTCGTACTTCTCCTCGAGGCCGACGTAGGCCATCAGCAGCTTGCTCATTCGAGCCCGCACCTCCGGCCTGCATGATACGGCCTGGCACGCGCCCAGGCAAACCGATCTGGAGCTCGCCGCGGCCAGCTCAGCAAGGCGCTCCCGCAGCTACCTGGCCGCTAATTGTATAGATATACTGCAAGATCGCCCGCTTGCTTACATTCCACCTTCGAGCACCGCACCCACATTGGTGTGCTTCCATCTGCGCTGATATACTGCCGTAGCCGGGGATCAAGTGCACGGAGGAACCTGGTTGGGCGAGGAGGCAACGGGGCGGGGGTACTCGGCCGGGCTGGAGGCGACCAATTCGGGCTACGCGGTCACGGTCGGCCTGCTGTTCATCATGGGGGCGCTGTTCGCCTTCGTCTTCCTGCCCGGCTACCTCGGTCCCGCGATAGCTCTGCTCCTGTTCGCCGCCCTCACGCTCGTCTACCCGTTCGGCACTCTCTGCCTCATGATGCTCAGCATCCCGGTCCACTTCGTGCTGCGCCGCTCTCCGCTGCAGATCTCCCTCCCCGACATCGTGCTGATGGGTGCGGTGATCGGCCTCGTCGCGAGCGCTTACTGGCGGGCCTTCATCGGCGGAGAGAAGGAGCTGGTTCGTCCCTTCCGTCGGGCGTACAGCAGCCCCTACTTCTGGCCCACCTTGCTGCTGCTCGGCCTAGCCACTCTCTCGATGCTGTTCCTGACCCCTCACTCGGTCGCGGCGTTGGGCAGCGGGAACACGGGTCTGAAGATCGGCCTGCGAGCGTACTCCGAGATCGTCGAGCCGCTCGCCGTGTACGCGCTCGTGATGATGACGGTTCGCGACAAGAAGCACCTGTGGCTCGTCACCGATGCGCTCTTTCTCGCGGCCGTAGCGCTCTCGTTCGCGGCGATCGTGAAGGCCGTTCAGCTCGGTATCCACCCACCTCCTCAGATGAGGAGCTACTTCAGGGCGGAGAGCCTGTTCAATCAGCCGAACACGCTCGCGCTGTACATGAGCCGGGCGATACCGTTCTTCGCCGCGCTCGCCCTCGCGGTCCCTGGAGAGGTCGTGAGGAGGCGGATATACCTGGCAGGCCTGCTCGCGATGGGGATCACGCAGCTGCTGACGGGCTCCCGTGGTGGCTGGATGGCGGTCGCAGTGGGGTGCGTGGTGATCGCCGCGCTGCTCGGCAGGTTCAGGTGGCTGATCCCGGTCGGTGCCGCGGGCGTAGCGGGTGTCGTCGTGCTGGCCCTGAGGGGAGAGAACAGGCTCGCGGGCCTGCTGAACCCCTCCACAGGCTCGGGCAACACCAGGATGCGCCTCTGGCGGGCAGCCTTCGAGCAGATCCGCCAGCACCCACTGACGGGTGACGGGCTCGGGAACGTCCAGTGGATGACCCGTTACATCCCCGCCAGCCGGCTCAGGAGGACCGAGCTGGTGGACGCTCACAACCTCTTCCTCGACTTCTGGACGAAGCTGGGAATCGCAGGGGTGATCGCGATCTGCTGGCTCGTCGTCGTGTTCTTCCTGCAGGCGTGGCAGGCGTTCCGGCACGGCGACCCGGTCGCGCGCGCCTTCGGCCTGGGCCTGATCGCGGCTATGGCGGCCTCGATAGTCCACGGCATGGTGGACGCCTTCTACTTCGGTGTGCCGATCGCCGTGCTGTTCTGGTTCATGCTGGCGCTGGCGGAATCGCTCGCGGCGAACCGGATCGAGTGAGAGCGGGCTCGGAGGGCGCAGCCAGCACCCTCCCCGACAGGCCCCGCAGCTCGCGGGCGACATGCTCGGCCTCGGCTTCCGAGCTCACCACGACGAACAGGGTCGGGCCGGCACCGGAGAGGGTCCAGGGCCGGCGGGTGGCGACCTGCAGGTCGTGGACGGCGTCGCGCAGGCCGCGAAACGCCCGCATCGCGGGGCCGAGCAGCCCGTTGTACAGGGCCTCGCTCCGGAGCGCCTCCCCCGAGCCGAGCCTCTCCGCGAGCTCCAGGGTGCGCGCGCCGCTCGTGTACTCGGAGGGCCGCAGTGCCCCGAAGATGCGGGCGGTCTTCGAGCGCATAGGGATTGGGGGCACGTACAGCACGAACCAGGCGGACACGTCGCGGGGCAGCGGCTCGATCCTGTCGCCCCTGCCGGTGCCGAGGGCGATGCCCCGGTACAGGAAGAACGGCACGTCCGCTCCAAGGCTTCGGGCGCGCTCCGCGAGCTCCTCTTCCGTGAGGCCGAGCCCCCACAGCTCGTTCAGTCCCATTAGCGCGGCCGCGGCGTCGCTGCTCCCCCCGCCCAGCCCCGCCGACTGGGGGATGCGCTTCACGAGGGTGATGCG
>CADDYR010000266.1 GCA_902810765.1 Chloroflexota bacterium | reverse complement strand
TCATCAAGCGGGGGAACAAGCCTACGAGACCGCATCCACCTCTCTGGCGCCCTCACTAACCTCCACTTCCATCCTCTCATTCCTCCCCCTCCGCACCCTCCCTTTGTCTAAACGTCAAATCCTGAGCCGAAGGCGAAGGATCTGAAAGTGTGAACCCCGCGAGAAGATTCGACACGTTCTTCGGCCCCCGGCCCGAGAGATGGTGGGGGGAGCATCTGTGGACTCACAATGACACGTAATGACTACCCCGATTCCGTGCGAGCGCTCGTGTGCCCTCCACCCCATTTTTACACTTTGCGGCATGCCCCGGCCCGAGCCGACCGCTACGCACATTCCTCGTGAGGGAGTACACACGGAACCGAGAGAGGCTCGCGCACGTTCTACCTCATGGAGGCTGGTGAGGTGGGACGGCAAGCTGTCTGTGGCGGAATGAGTCGGGTCGGGATAACCGCTGTTCTCCTGACGATCGCACTTCTTGGTTGTGGCCCGGCGGCGAGGACGGGCGCGAGCCTGCCCTTGCCCTGCCCGCCGAGGCTACCGACAAGTGCGAGAAGCACGGTGCCCGGGAGCCGGAGGCAGATGGTACCGCCGGGCGCGCTGTCCGCGCGCCTGTGCACCTACTCTCAGAGGTACGGGACCAAGGATGCTCCTCCGCTCGTCAACTCGAGAACGATCACGAGCGCCAGCACCATCTCCTGGCTGGGCCGGGGACTCAACGCGCTGCCGCGCCCCTCCACGTGTTTCGAGCCGAACCGCTACGATTCGATGCTCGCGATCCTACAGTATGCGCACAAGCGTGAAGTACGGGTCAGGATGAACCTGACTCGGTGCCTGATCGTCACGAACGGCCATCGCATTGCCACGTTTCTGGATAATCGGTCGGGCTCGAACGCGGCAAACTTCGAGTGGCATCTGGAGTACATGGCGCCAGTGCCCGTGCGCCGCGTCCTCGTGCTGCCATCGCAGAAGTGCCCGGCGAGACCTCCCGAGCACATCCGCAGCCGCGGCGACTTCGGCACCCAGATGGCGCCCGCCGGTGCGGACCACCTGCTGATATGCCGGTACTGGCTGTCCTCATACGAGAGGATACCGCGCAGCTGGCTCATGACCGAGCGCAGGTACACCGATCGGCAGACGATAGACCGGCTCGCGAGCCTGCTCCAGAACTATCCCCGAGAAGACCCTTTCAAGGGCTACTCGTGTCCGGGAGACTCTCACCTCGACTCCGCGCTCGCGGTGTTCGGCTACCCTGACTCCCGTGTGGTGGACACCTACATATACCTCACCGGCTGCACCACCATCACGAATGGCAGGTGGACCGAGATCGATCTCTTCGAGAATCAGCGGAGGGCGCTCGAGCTGGTACGAGACCTCAACCGGCTCGCGCCGGTGCCCGGCCGCCCGCACGCCGACGAGCGCTTTTTCAAGGAGCCTTGATCCCGCTACGGCTCGGTGGCACCCCGCGACAGCAGCCCCTCGACCGCCTGCCGGAGATCCTGCGTCCCGCGACCCCACTCTCGGAGAAGGCCCCCGAGCGCATCGTCGTCCCGTAGCAGCGCGAGCAGCAGGTGCGCTGTGCTGACGTTCCACTCGCCGCGCTACCGGGCCTCAGCGAACGCCCGCTCGATGGTGCACTTGGACGGGTCGGTCAGGCCAGGCTCGGCAACGCTCGTGACACCGCCCTCCTCCGCCATCCGCCTCACGCGCTCCCGCACCGTCTCAATCTCAGCCCCCACGCTCCGTAGCGCGCGGGCCGCGAGCGAGTCCTCGACCAGCACGGTGCCCAGCAGGAGGTGCTCGACCCCGATCTGGCTGGCCCTCGTGCCCGCGGCCTCCTCGTGGGCGAGGCTCAGCGCCCGGCGTGCGCTCCGGGTGAACTTGTCGAACCGCTCGCCCGGTCTCGACGGGTCCGGAAATAGCGCTGCCGTGCCCGATCCCGCTATTCGTGGCTCGGGCCGCCATGCGCGGCGAAGGAGAAAGCGGACGAACGGATGGTACCAGCGCAGGTCGGAGGCGATGCTCGTCGACGCCCAGCCCGCCAGCCCCGCGTGCGCTAGTTCGGCGGTCCGCCCACCCTTGCGCAGGCCCACGACGGCGAACGCCAGCCAGAAGATGCCTGAAAGCATTCCAAGCGGGTTCCCCAGCCTCTCCATGGTCCTCACCCCTCACACCTAAATTCGTGGAGAGATCATACCACGGAGCAGCCCCGCTCAGCGCTCATCGCCGCTGTGCACGTGCTCGTGGTCTTCGTGCACGTGATCGTGCACTCCTTCGTGGCCCGGCAGGTTGCAGTACAGGTCGTTCGGCTCGCACGCCTGGCACTCAAACTGGATGGTCGCGTGGGAGATGTTGTACTTCACGCGCAGCATGCGAGCCATGTCGTCGAGGATCGGCTGGCACTCGCTTAGGGGGAGGTCGTCCTCCACCTGGACGTGAGCCGAGAGCACGTGCATCCCGCCGGCCACGGACCAGACGTGCAGGTCGTGCACGTCGCTCACTCCGGGCACCCGCACCATGTCGCGCACCATCTGCGGCATGTTCAGACCCCTCGGCGCGGCCTCCATCAGGATGCCCAGCGCATCGCGCAGCACCCCCAATGCGCTCCACGCGATCAGCGCGGCGATCAGCACCGAGATCAGCGGGTCGGCCGGATACCAGCGGGTCAGCAGGATGATGATGCCACCGACTATCACCGCCGCGGACGCGCCGACGTCCCCGAACACGTGCAGCATCGCCGCGCGCAGGTTCAGGTTCTCCTCGCTGCCCTCTCGCAGGTTGAACCCGATGTACAGGTTCACGACTATGCCGATCGCGGCCGCGATGAACATCACGCCGGGGATCACCGGCTCGGGATGCTCGAACCTGCGTATCGCCTCGATCAGGATGACCACGACGATCCCGATGAGCGTGACCGCGTTCACGAGGGCCGCCAGGATGCCGATGCGATGATACCCGTAAGTCCTGCTCGCGTCCGCCGGGCGGCCTGCCTGGGCGGTAGCGAACCAGGCCAGCCCGAGCGCGACGATGTCCGTGAGCACGTGACCGGCGTCCGACAGCAGGGCCAGGGAGTGCGACGCGAGGCCCGCGACGAGCTCGACGAGGAGTATGAGCGCGGTGAGTACGAAGGCCAGCCTGAGCCTAGAGCCCGTGATCTCGTGCGAGTGTGCGCTCGCCATCGGCAGCTACCTCCAGCTACTCGGTCTCGGCAGCATCAGTCTGCCTTTCGGGACCCGTCCGGCGGCTCCGCCATATCGTCATCGTCGCCGTGCCCCAGGTGCGTCAGCCCCACCTGCATGAGCAGGGCTATGTGGGCGTCGTCCAGGCTGTAAAACACCATCCGTCCCTCGCGGCGCGACTTCACCAGCCGGAGGGCGCGGAGCACGCGCAGGTGCTGGGACGCGCCCGACTCGCTGATGCCCACCACGGCCGCAAGGTCGCAGGTACACAGCTCCTGATGCAACAGGGCGTGCACGATCTTCACCCGCGTGGGGTCGGCGAGCGCGCCGAACAACTCCGCGAGCTCGGCGTACACGGGGCCGGCCCGCATCAGCTTCCTGGCGTGAGCCACGTGCTCCGGATGTATGGAACGCTGAGCGTACGCGATCTGCTCCACGTCGTCACCTCAATCATTGCGCAATCGCTACATCCAAGTGTACAACGCGCTCCCCACCGAAGTCCACAGTGGGCACACATCCGGAGGTTGGATGCTGTCTGGGGACAACGGCAAAGAGCCTGTCCTTCGGCACGACATCGTCCACAGTATAGGGCAGAGGGGGAGCTGCCGCCGACCACACGACGCGGGATGGCCAGAAATAGGTGTTTGCCGCCAACACTTGACAGCGCAAGAAGCCGTGCATACTTACAACACACGCGGCAGAGTGCTCACTGCCGCGGAACTGGAGCACCATCAGGTATAGCCCGGCAAGACAGGCTCAACCTACACAACCCGCTCCGAGAGGCTCCGTAGCCCGTGGAGCGTTCCGCGGGACGCCCCGTTTCTTCATCGCCCCCGAGGCGACCTGCCCAACCCCTGACCGCACGCCCCCGTCGGGCGAGTGGCGTGCCGGGGAAGGAGACAGGCGATCATGTTCTCTCAGATCCTCAGATCCAGGCTTACGCGCATATTCGCCTTGCTTGCGCTGATCGCGTTCGGAATACCTATCGGTGCACAGGCGGATATGGATCGCGCTGTGCCCAAGGGACAATCGAGACCCCCGATCTGCAGCACCTCGTTCGATCCGTACAAGGTCAGCACGGCGATCCTGCGTGCCTGCGGCTACCACGTGTTCCCGCTCGAGAAGGTCGTGCGGCTGCCCGACGGGGGCAGGGAGTACGTCTACACCGTGGAAGGAGTCAGGCAGATAAACAGGATTCCCCCATCCGGTCTCGACCTCACGCAAGCACCCGCAAGCGTGCGGAACCTCTACGGCATCCCGCCGAAGCCGTCGGACCCGGCAGCGCTCGCCCGCTGGAAGGCGATGGTCAGGAAGGCGCACTTCATCACGCCGCCGAAGGCGATCATCACCACGAACAGGAGGGCCAGTACCACCGTCACAGACCCCAGATGGTCGGGGTACATGGCGACCTCGAGCTCCTCCTCGACCTACAAGTAGATCACCTCGACCTGGACTGAGCCATCCCTGCACAGCACTGTCTGCCAAAGTGTGGATGCTGTGTTCTGGGTCGGAATCGGGGGCTGGGGAGTCAATGCACTCGGCCAGGCAGGCACGGCGATCGGCAACAGCGGCTTGGGCAAGCATCAGGCTTGGACAGAGGTCCTGCCGGACCAGGGGGCGACAGTTGCGGCTCCTCTGTACGCGACCGAGGGCCAGGGGTTCTACACCGACGTGACTCACCTGAAATACTCGGACGGGTCCAACGAGGGGTTCAAGTTCTACCTCGAGAACATCCCCACCGGGAACACCTACGCTCCCCTGACCCAATCTACGCACTACAATGGTGCGACGGCGGAGGCGATAACGGAGAAGAACGGGAGCAATGATCTCGCGAACTTCGACAAGGCGTATTACTACTACACCGATGTCCAGCACTCGGGCAGCGGATACGGGATCGGCACCTATCCGAACGACAAGATCATAATGCATAACGGCACGACCGGCGACACGCTCGCCACCCCGAGCTCGCTGTCCAACAGCGGTCAGGACTTCTACGTGCAGCAGAACCACTGCAAGTGAGTCTCAGAGCCCGCCCGGAGTTGGAGCACCACGGAACCGG
>CADDYR010000265.1 GCA_902810765.1 Chloroflexota bacterium | reverse complement strand
GCGCCCTCGTGATCGCCTGCCGGATCCACCAGGTAGCGTAAGTCGAGAACCGGTGTCCCTTGCGCCAGTCGAACTTCTGCACCGCCCGGAGCAGACCTATGTTGCCCTCCTGGACGAGGTCCAGGAACGGCAGGCCGCGCCCGGCGTAGCGCTTGGCGATGCTCACGACGAGCCTGAGGTTGGCCTGCACGAACAGCCTGATCGCCTCCTCGTCGCCCGCCTCGACGCGCTTCGCGAGCTGCACCTCCTGCTCGGGGGTCAGGAGCGGCACGCTGCCGATCTCGCGCAGGTAGACCCGGACGGTGTCCGACGGCTCGCCGAGCTCGGCTGCCGACGCCACGTCGGCCTCGACGCCGATGCCGGCCTCGGCGAGGGCGCGGCAGACCCTGTCGTACACCTCCTCGTCCTCGGCGGCGCGCGGCACGTGCTCGACGATCTCGGCCTCCGTGACGTAGCCGCTCGCTGCCCCGGAGCTGATCAGATGGCGAATGGACCTGTCGAGGTTGTCGCCCACGCTACTCCACCTCGGCGAGATCGCGCGACGCCCGGTTCAGGCGTTCGCAGCCGTCCGCCGTGACGGCCACGATGTCCTCGATCCTCACTCCGAAGGAGCTGGGTATGTACACGCCCGGCTCGACGCTGAACACCATGCCTTCCCGAAGGACCTCCTGGTTGTCTCCCCGTATGTAGGGCGGCTCGTGGACGTCGAGTCCCAGCCCGTGGCCCGTGCGATGGATGAAGTACTCGGCGAGGCCCGTCCGCTCCAGGTGGGACCTGGCCGCCGCATCCACCGAGGCCGCGGTCGCGCCTGGGCGGACCGCCGACACCGCCAGCTGCTGAGCCTCCTTCACCGCCTCGTACACCCCCCACTCCTTGTCGGAGACGGGGCCCACGTGCAGGACGCGAGTGATGTCGGACTGATATCCCTGGTACGGCCCGCCGAAGTCCACGACCACCATGTCGCCGTGCTGTAGGGGACGGTCTCCGCTCTCGTGGTGCGGCGACGCGCTGTTGGGGCCGGAGGCGACTATCGCGAACGACGCGCCCTCGAGCCCCTCGTCCTCGAGCAGCCGCGCGATCCGGCCAGCGACCTCGCGCTCGGTCATCCCGCTGAGCTTGATCTCGACGAGCTGCGCCCACGCCGCGTCGGCGCCCGCCGCCGCCCTCCGCATGAGCTCCAGCTCCTCGGGCGTCTTGACGACCCTCGAATCGGCAAGGATCTCGCTCGCGGAGGTCCACTCGACCGACGGGAGCAGCCTCTGAAGCTCCAGCAGGAACCGGCTCCACACCTGGTCGCCGATCCCGACCGTCCCGGCTCCCAGGTCGCGGACGGCTCCGGCGACGAGCTCCACGGGGTCCTGCTCGTCGGTCCACTCCACGAGCTGCACGCCGGAGCCCTCGAACCCCGGAGCCTCCAGAGCCGGGACGTACACGGTCTCGCCCCCGCCCCTGCCGAGGAGGAGCGCGACGAGGCGCTCGCTCACACGCCCCCTGCGGCCGATCAGGTAGTACATGTCGGCGCCCGGTCCGATCAGCAGCGCGTCCACCCCGCGGTCCGCCATCAACTGCCTCACGCGATCCAGCCTCTGCCGATCCATCCCCAAACCTCCAGTGCCCTATTATTCTGCGGCCGCGCGCCCGAGTCAAACTATGACTTCGGGCGCGTGACCTCGTCCAGCTGGCGCTCGAGCTCCTCGGCGGACGTCACCGGCTGCTCGCACACGTAGTTGTGGCAGACGTACGCGGCGGCTCTGCCGTCCACCTCGCCCCGATCCCGGAGCAGCGGGATGGTCTCCCGCGAGGCCGCGTCCCGCTCGGAGGCGAGCGCGAGCACCGCGTTCGGCAGCCACCTGGCTCGCACGCGCTCGAGCAGCGAGCGGGCGTCATCGCTCTCTGGCTCGCCGACTATCGCGATCTCGAGCGGCGTGGTGGCGAGGAAGTCGGCCGCGCACAGCATGTACCCCACGGCGGTCGGGTGCTCCGCCATCACGCTGCCCAGGGTCTCGATCGCCGACTCGGCCCGCTCGGCGTAAGAGTAATCGCCGAACAGCGATGACAGGCGGAGCAGGAGCAGGCAGGCCGACGAGCTGCCCGAGGGGATCGCGTTGTCGTACAGGTTGCGCGGCCTGTTGAAGAGCTGCTCGTGCTCCCGGCCGGTGTCGTAGAACCCTGAGACCGCGTCGTCCCAGAAGTCTGCCAGCATGGTGTCGCCGATCTCCTTCGCCAGCCTCGCCCACCTCGGGTCGAAGGTTGCCTCGTACAGCGAGAGCAGGCCGTTCGCGTAGAAGGCGTAGTCCTCGAGGAACCCGGGCTGCTGCGCCCGTCCGTACTTGTACACCCTCAGGAGGCGTTCGTCCTCGAGGAGGCGGCCGGTCACCAGCTCGGCGTTGCGGACGGCGGCGTCCAGATAGTCCTCCCTCCCCAGCGCGGCGGCCGCGGCGGAGAGCGCCTGCAGCGCCAGGCCGTTCCAGGATGTAATGACCTTCTCATCCTTCCCGGGATGGACCCGCAGCTCTCGCGCTGCCCGGAGCTTCTCCCGTGCCCTCTGCAGCGCCGCCCGGACCTCTCCCGGCTCGCGGTTCGTGATGCGCGCCACCTCCTCGACGGAGCGGGGCGTGTGCAGCACGTTCCTGCCCTCGAAGTTGCCGGACTCGGTGACGTCGTAGTACAGGTTGAAGATCGCGGCGTCCTCCGAGCGCACGGTGTCGGACACCTCCTGCGGGGTCCAGACGTAGAACCTGCCCTCCTCGCCCTCCGAGTCGGCGTCCTGAGCCGAGTAGAAGCCGCCCTCGGGAGAGGTCATCTCGCGCAGGATGTAGTCGAGGGTCCCGGTCGCGATCCTGCGGTGCGAGGCGTTGCCCGTGACCTGCCAGGAGTGGAGGTAGCAGAGCGCGAGCTGGGCGTTGTCGTACAGCATCTTCTCGAAGTGGGGGATGAGCCAGCCGGCGTCCACGGAGTAGCGCGCGAACCCTCCTCCCAGCTGGTCGTAGATCCCGCCCGCGGACATCTTGTCGAGCGTGTGGGCTACCATCTCGAGGACGGACCCGTCCCCCGTGCGCAGGTAGCGCCTGAGGAGGAACTCGAGCAGCATCGGCTGAGGGAACTTCGGCGCCTTCCCGAACCCTCCGTTCACCCGGTCGTAGTCGGCCCTGAGGATCTGCACCGCCGACCTGAACACCTCCTCGCCGACCTCCCTGCGGGGCAGGCGGAGGCTGCTCATCCGGGCGAGCTGCTGCTGGACCTCGTTCGCTCCCCGCTCGATCTCGTCGCGCTTCTCCCGATACAGCTGCGCGACGGACTGGAGCACGCGCGGGAAGCCGGGCATCCCGGGGCGATCCTCGGGGGGGAAGTAGGTGCCCCCGTAGAAGGGCTTGCCGTCGGGGGTGAGGAACACGTTCAGGGGCCATCCGCCCTGTCCGGTCATCGCCTGCACCGCCTCCATGTACACGGCGTCCAGGTCCGGGCGCTCCTCGCGGTCCACCTTGACGTTGACGAAGTTCTCGTTCATGAGGCGGGCGATCTCGGGGTTCTCGAAGGACTCGTGGGCCATGACGTGGCACCAGTGGCAGGAGGAGTAACCGATCGAGACGAGGATAGGCTTCCCCTGAGCTCTTGCGGTCTCGAGCGCCTCCTGTCCCCAGGGGTACCACTCGACGGGGTTGTCCTTGTGCTGCAGAAGGTACGGGCTGGTCTCGTTCTGAAGTCGGTTGGGCATCTGGCTGTCCTCCTCGGCGATGAGACGGCGTCGGGGGAGATCGAGCACGAGGGTGGCCATCGCCACGCGCTCGCACCAATACGGAGCCTCGAAGCGATACAGCCGGCTCCTTGGGAACCGGCTGTGGATGCTGGTGCCGAGGGGCAGAATCGAACTGCCGACACTGCGATTTTCAGTCGCATGCTCTACCGACTGAGCTACCTCGGCGCGCGTCGGGTGGGCGATAGAGGGCTCGAACCTCTGACCTCCTCGGTGTAAGCGAGGCGCTCTGACCATCTGAGCTAACCGCCCGAGGGGGATGGTGCCGAGAAAGGGACTCGAACCCTTACGACCTCAGCGGTCACTAGCCCCTCAAGCTAGCGCGTCTGCCAATTCCGCCATCTCGGCTCGCCAATGAGTATATAGGGCAGATTCGCCGCCTGTCAAGCCACTTTCGCGCTACTCCCGCGCTGGTTTCGAGCGGCCTGCCCGTTCGTGGCGAGGTGACGCGCGCGAGACGGCCTCCCCCCTGCCAGGGTGCCATCCCGACGTCTGGGGCGTGGCCCGGGCCGGAGGCAACCGGAGGCCCGCCGTGCCCGATATAATCCGATGTGCCGCGCGCCCGCGGCGATGGCCCACGAAAGGGGTGAAGGTTGGACGCCATCCGATCCCGCGCGCTCGAGCTCACTAGAAGGCTCGTGCGAGTGCGCAGCTGCTCCCGCACTCCCGGCGAGCGCCAGCTCTCGGACCTCCTGGTGCGGATCCTCCGTGAGATAGGGCGCGAGACCCTGGAGTACGGCACCCATCCCGTGGAGGGCGACGAGCTCGGCCGCGAGGTCGTGTGGGCGCTGCTGCGCGGTGGCGGCAGACGGACCGTCGTGCTGATGTGCCACTACGACACGGTGGACGTGGGCGACTACGGGCCGCTGCGCGAGGTCGCGACGGAGCCGGACGCGCTTCGCGAAGGGCTGCTGGCGATGCGGGGCGAGCTGGACGCTCTGACCCGGCAGCACCTCGGACGGCCCGACGAGTGGCTGTTCGGCAGGGGCGCGGTGGACATGAAGAGCGGCATCGCCGCGCACCTGGTGGCGCTCGAGCGCCTCTGCGAGCGCGCGAGCCACGGGGAGAGGCTGCCCGGCAACGTCGTGCTGCTGTGTACCCCCGACGAGGAGAGCGAGAGCCTCGGCATCCTCTCGGCGATCCAGTGGCTCGCGCGCCTGAGGGCAGAGAGCGGGCTCGAGCTCATAGGCGCGATCAACACCGACTACACCTCGCCCCTGTACCCGGGCGACGAGCGCCGCGTCGTGTACTCCGGCACTGTCGGCAAGCTGCTGCCCTGCGTGTACGTGCGCGGGCTCGAGAGCCACGCCGGCGAGCCCTACTCGGGCTTCGACGCCGACCTGCTGAGCGCGGCGGTCGTTCGGGCGATCAGCATGCGCTCCGACCTGGCCGACGGCTCCGGCGGACGCGTCGCGCCGCCGCCGGTCGTGCTGAGGTCGCCGACTTCAAGGACAGGTACGACGGGCAGCTCCCGTTCGACGCCT
>CADDYR010000264.1 GCA_902810765.1 Chloroflexota bacterium | reverse complement strand
GACCTCGTCTCTGTGAGCCCCTGGCAGGCCCGCGGGATCGAGGTCCGTGGTCGTGCCGAGGTCTTCACCGAGGGCGGAGAGCGCCTCGGCCCCGGGTTCGGCCCCGCCTGGATGCGCATCATCCCGACCCGGGTCACCTCGTGGGGCCTGGAGCCCACACCCTGACACCCTGAGACGGCACCGAGCAGACCAATATAAGCCGCGACGTGGCAGAGGACCGAATTCACGGGCCAAGCGGCCGCTGCACTACGATCACCGTGTCCCAAGAGCCCTCTTGGCTTGGCGGTGGCCGGGCGCGCTATTGACGGCGGACGACACTCGTTGTATCTTCGCGGAAAGATATAGAAAGCGAGTGTTGCATGCTTGCCAAGGTGAACAGCTGCGCCGTCGTCGGGCTGCAGGGTGCGCTCGTCAGTGTCGAGGTGGACATCGGGCAGGGCCTTCCGAACATGACGGTCGTCGGCCTTCCTGATACGGCTGTGCAGGAGGCGCGCGAGCGCGTGCGGGCGGCGATCAAGAACTCGGGAGCCGTCTTTCCGAACAAGCGGGTCACCATCAACATGGCGCCGGCGGACCTGCGCAAGGCGGGGCAGGCGTACGACCTGCCGATCGCGGTCGGCATCCTCGCCGCGTCGGGACAGGTGGAGGTATCGGCGGGCAAGGCCGTGTTTCTCGGCGAGCTGGGACTGGACGGCAGCGTCCGGCACACTCACGGCGTCCTGCCGATGGTGGCCCTCGCCTCCGAGCAGGGCTTCGAGGCGGTGTTCGTGCCCGCCGAGGACGCGGCCGAGGCGGCGCTGATCTCGAACATCAAGGTGATGCCGGTGCGCACGCTCGGCGAGCTCGCGGCTCACCTTAGGGGCGACGACCCGATCCGCCCATATGTGCGCGACGGGCAGCCGGTCTCGGCTCCCACACAGTTCGCGCACACGGACATGTCGGAGATCAAGGGGCAGGAGCACGTCAAGCGCGCTCGAGATCGCAGCCAGTGGAAACCATAATGTTCTCATGGTCGGACCGCCGGGCTCGGGGAAGACGCTGCTCGCGCGGGCGCTACCCTCGATAATGCCGCGGATGGACCCGGCGGAGGCGCTCGACGTGACCCGGATATACAGCGTGAGCGGGCTGCTCCCCTCGAGCGCGCCCCTGATCACCGAGCGGCCCTTCCGGGCCCCCCACCACACGATCTCGCACGCGGGGCTCGTGGGCGGAGGCCGGGTGCCGCGGCCGGGGGAGATCAGCCTGGCCCATAGGGGAGTGCTCTTCCTCGACGAACTGCCCGAGTTCGGTCAGGCGGTGCTCGAGGTGCTGCGCCAGCCGCTCGAGGACAAGGTAGTGACGATCTCGCGCGCCTCCGGCACCCTGAGCTTCCCCTCCGACTTCCTGCTCGTGGGTGCGATGAACCCTTGCCCTTGTGGCTACATGGGAGACCCGGTAAAGGAGTGCAGGTGCGCGCCAGCGATCATCGCGCGCTACCAGAAGCGGCTGTCGGGGCCGCTACTGGATCGCATTGATATCCACATCGAGGTGCCCAGGGTCGAGTACGAGAAGCTCTCCTCGATCGAGCCGGGCGAGCCGTCTGCCCGGATACGGGAGCGGGTGGAGGCGGCGGTCGCCATCCAGCATCAGAGGTTCGCGGGCAGGCCGGCGATGCGCAACGCCACGATGGGTCCGGCGGAGATCCGCAAGCACTGCCAGCTCAATGAGGCGGCGGCCGCGCTGATGAGGACCGCGATGCAGCAGCTGAACCTCTCGGCGCGAGCCTACCACAGGACGCTCAAGCTCGCCCGCACGATCGCCGACCTCGCGGGCTCCTCTGCGATAGAGCCCACACACGTCGCCGAGGCGATCCAGTACCGTCGCCGCGAGCTTGCGTACTGAAGCTCGGCTGGCGGGTATCGCGCCCAGCGACCCCGAGCCGTCGGCAGAGGACAACCGATGCTCCGCCCCGTCGGCCTCTCCAAGGGAGCATCGGTAGCCGGTCCGCAACACCGCAGTCGGTGCCCGGGGGCGCCTTCGAGGTGAGCCTGGCAGCGACGCGGTCCAGGAAGCGCTCGCCGTCGGTGCCGTCATCAGCGTAGTTACCACGCCGAGGTGCTCTCACGGTTGGGAGACGCTGGCGAGGATCCAGAGACGGCGCGCCGCCGCCTCCAGGAGCAGGGGCTAATCGGCGACCTGCTGGAGGTAGTGCCGCTGAGCTGGGAGACCGCGCCTGCCTGACCACCGGCCTCCGTCTCGGCTGGCCGGTGGTCACCGCCGATCGCAGCTGGGCGGGCGCGATCATCCGCCTGATCCGGCCTTAGGCGGCAGCCGCGCTAGCGGTTTGCCAGCTTCTCGCGGTACTCGTCGTACGCGGCCTTGACCTTCGGATCCTTCAAGCCGAGCATCTGGGCGGCGAGGAAGGCCGCGTTGCGAGCCCCCGCCCTGCCGATCGCGACCGTCGCGACGGGCACGCCCGCGGGCATCTGGACGATCGCGAGCAGCGAGTCCTGCCCCTTGAGGTCGCTCGTGGGCAGCGGCACGCCGATCACGGGCTGCGTGGTCCACGATGCGATCACACCCGGCAGGTGCGCGGCCGCCCCCGCGCCAGCGATGAACACCTCGACTCCCCGCTCGACCGCCTCCTGCAGATACGCCTGGAGCTTCCGGGGCTGGCGGTGCGCCGAGATGACGTTGAGCTCCGATTCCACGCCCAGGCTCTTCAGAGTCTCTACCGTCTCCTCCATGTACTGGCGGTCCGATTCGCTGCCCATCAGTATTCCAACCCGTGCCATAGCTACCGTGACGCTCCCTTCCTGAGCTGTTCTGCCGATCGTCTCACGAGGTCGTACACCTCTCCCAGGGCGATGCCGTGCTCCCGAGCGATGCGGGCACAGTCCTCGTACTCGGGCGCTGCCGCCACCACCTCCCCGTCCAGGAGCTTCAGCTTCACTCTCGCCTCTCCGTAGGGTGTGGAGAGCGTTCGGACCTCGCGCTCCGCCTTGAACCTGGACCACTCGGAGTACCGCACTCCGAGCGTGGTGGTCTCGCGCAGCATCGCGGCGGCCACCTCACGCTCCCCGCCCTTCGGCGCGAGCGCGCCGAGCCTGAGCGCGGGCCTGCCCTTCTTCATCGTGATCGCCTCGGTCCACGCATCGAGCGCGCCCGCCTCCAGCAGCCTCACGACCACCTCGGGCACCTGCTCCCCCGCCATGTCGTCCAGGTTGCACTCGACCAGTATAACCGTGTCCTGGCCCAGACTCCGCTCCCGGGTAACCAGCAGCGCGCGCATCGCGTTCGGCCAGGGCATCTCCCGCGCGCCGAACCCGTACCCCACCCGCACGACGTGCATACCGGCCGGCGCTGAGAAGTCAGCGAAGTGAGCAACGAGGGCTGCACCAGTCGGCGTCACCATCTCGCCCTCGCCCCTTCCGGGCAGGACGGGTGCCCCGCAGCCGGACAGTAGCTCGACCACCGCGGGCGCGGGCACAGGCAGCACGCCGTGCTCCGAGCGCACGAATCCGGTGCCGAGGGGAAGGGGTGAGCAGTACACCCGCTCGACACCCAGGAGGCGCAGCCCGAGGCACACGCCCACGACGTCGAGTATCGCGTCCACCGCGCCGACCTCATGGAAGCGGACCTCCTCCACGCTCGTGCCGTGCACCTTCGCCTCGGCTCGCGCGAGGAGCTCGAAGACCGCGAGCGCGTCGCTCGCAACCCCGTACGGCAGATCGCCCTCGAGCAGGACGGCGCGCACGTCCGAGAGGCTCCGGTGCGGCTGCTCACCGGTCTCGACGTTGACGCACGCTCGCGTGCCGCGGATCCCCTGCCGCACGCCGTCCTCGGCCTCGATGCGCCAGCCCTTGAGGGACAGCCGCGCGAGGACGTCGGTTATCTCCTCGAGCGGGGCGCCCAGGTCGAGGAGCGCGCCCAGGAGCATGTCCCCGCTGAGGCCGGAGTATGCGTCGAGATACAGGTCGCTCATGCGCCCCCCATGTCGCGGGCGGTGAGGGTGCCAGATAATCGCGGTCCGTGTAGCGGTGCTGTCGGCGCCATACGGCCAATTATAGGGGCACGCGGGCAGGCGCGGCACCAGCGAGCGGATCTCGAGGGAACGGCGCTCTCAAGCGGGGCTAGGATACCGGTCGGACGAGCTCCGCGGAGTCGTTGGAGGGGCTGTTCACCCTGCGGGACACGGGATAGCTCTCCATCAGATCCGAGGGTATGGGCAGCAGCGTCCTCCCCAGCCTCTCGGGGTCGCTCTCGTCAGGAGACAGCCACACCTCCTCGTCCTCTCGTCTGAGGATCGCGGGCATCCGATCGTGCACCCGCCCGGCGAGCTCGTTCGGGCTCGTGGTCACGATCACGAACCTGTCCTCCCCATCCTCCTGGAAGCGCAGCCCGGCGAACCCGAACAGCTCTTGGTCCCTGAGTCTGAACAGGTAAGGCTGCCTGCCTCTGTCCCACTCGTAGTAGAAGCTGGCCGGGACGAGCACCCGGTCCGTCGTGGCCGCGTCTTTGAACGTTCGGCTCGTGAACAGGGTCTCGGCCCTAGCGTTGATGAGCTGTTTTCCTCCCTGCTCTCTCATCCACCCGGGAGAGTATCCCCACCTCATCAGATCGAGCTCGCCGTCGGGCCGGACCACCGGCATCTCTTGCGAGGGGGCGGCGTTGTATCGGGGCTCGATCGGCAGCTCGAGCTGAACTGCCCCGAACCTCTCGGCTATCTCCTCCAAGCTCGCTGTCAGTCCGTACCTGCCGCACATGGTAAGCTCCTGATCGCACCTTCGTGTTCCATCGTAGCAGCTTGCGAGTTAGCTTTCAGAGCGCTGATCGGTGGCAGGTTCTCCGGGCTCATTCTCCTGATTGCGCGGCCGGGATGAAGCGCATCGAGATCGAGTTGACGCAGTGCCGTGTGTTCCTGGGGGTGAACCCCTCCCCCTCGAAGACGTGTCCCAGGTGCCCCCCGCACGCCGCGCACACGATCTCCGTCCGAACCCCATCGGGGTCGGGCAGGCGGCGGACGGCCCCTGGGATCTCGGCGTCGAAGCTCGGCCAGCCGCAGCCGGAATGGAACTTGTCCTCCGAGCGATACAGGGGAGCGCCGCACCGGCGGCACGCGTACGTGCCGGGAGCGAAGTGCTCGTCGTACTCGCCGCTGAACGGGGCCTCGGTCCCCCTGTGGACGATCACCCGCTCCTCCTCGGGCGTCAGTGGTCGCAGGTCGGGCATGTCGCACCTCCTCGTGTGATATCACCGTACTACCGCCATGGT
>CADDYR010000263.1 GCA_902810765.1 Chloroflexota bacterium | reverse complement strand
GTCGAGCACGAGCTCGCCGGGCCGGACGTCCAGGAGGCGCTCTGCGGCGGGCGCGACGAGTCTGAGGTGGAAGGGGTTGCCCTCGCCCATCGCCTCGTCCCAGAAGGCCGCCTTCCGCTCCCAGACATCGCGCACGCGGGCGTTCAGGTCGGCTGTGCCTCGGTGTTCGGTGTCCTGCGTCAACCTCGCGCTCCCGGTGCTCGTCGCCGTTTCACGTGAAACACGCCGGGGGCTAGCGTCGGGAGAGGGCCCGCTCGGCGAGCTCCGCGATCTCACTCGGGCTCCTGGCCACGCTCGCGCCCGCGGCCTCGAGCGCCCGCACCTTCTCCTCCGCCGTGCCCCGGCCTCCGGAGATGATCGCGCCCGCGTGTCCCATCCGCCTGCCCGGGGGGGCCGTCCGGCCCGCGATAAAGCCCACCACCGGCTTGGACATCTCCCCGATGTACCCCGCAGCCTCCTCCTCGGCCTCGCCCCCGATCTCCCCGATCAGCACCACCGCCTCCGTCTCGGGGTCGCGCTCGAACATCTCGAGCACCTCGAGGAAGCTCGTGCCCACGATCGGGTCCCCGCCGATGCCCACGACCGTGCTCTGCCCGATCCCGCGGGCTGTAAGGGCTGCCACCGCCTCGTAGGTGAGCGTGCCCGAGCGCGACACGATCCCCACCGGGCCGCGCTTGTGGATGTTGCCCGGGATGATGCCCACCTTCGCCTCGCCCGGCGTGGTGAGGCCGGGGCAGTTCGGCCCGATCATCCGCGAGCCCTTCCGCCTGACGTACTCGTACATATTGAGCTCGTCGAGCGCCGGGATCCGCTCGGTGATCACGACGATCAGCCCGATCCCGCTCGCGGCGGCCTCGTACACCGCGTCGGGCGCGAACGGCGCGGGCACGTATACGATCGAGGTGTTCGCGCCCGTGCTCTCCACCGCCTCGCGCACGGTGTTGTACACCGGCACGCCCGCGACCTCCCTCCCGGCGCCGCCGGGAGTGACGCCCGCGACTACCCTGGTGCCGTATTCGACCATCTGCGCCGTGTGGAACTGGCCCTCGCGCCCGGTGATCCCCTGGACGAGCAGCCGCGTGTCCCCGCTGACGAGTATGCTCACTCTCCCGTTCCCTTCCTCAGGCCCCCGGCGTCGGGGCGGGGGTCTCCTCGCCCCTGGCGATCCGCACGACCCGCTCGGCGGCCTCCGAGAGGCTCGAGGCCGTGGGCAGCTGCGCACCCTCGAGTATCCTCCGGCCCTCCTCCTCGTTCGTGCCGACGAGCCTCACGACCATCGGCACCCGGCGCTCCACCGCCGACAGCCCCTCGAGGATGCCGCGCGCCACGACGTCGCAGCGGGTGATGCCGCCGAAGATGTTGATCAGCACCGCCCTCACCTTCGGGTCTGCCAATATTATGTTTAGCGCTGCCGTCACCTGCTCGGCGCTCGCGCCTCCCCCGATGTCCAGGAAGTTCGCGGGCTCGCCGCCGTACAGCTTCACCGTGTCCATCGTGGCCATCGCAAGCCCCGCGCCGTTCACCATGCACCCGATGTCGCCGTCCAGCTTGATGAACGTGATGCCCGCGCGCGCCGCCTCCACCTCCGAGGGCGCGAGCTGCGTGTGGTCCTCCATCGCCGCCAGCTCGGGGTGGCGGAAGAGCGAGTTGTCGTCCACGACCATCTTCGCGTCGAGCGCCTGCAGGTCTCCGGAGGCGACGATCGCGAGCGGGTTGATCTCGAGCAGCGACGCGTCGTTCTCGAGGAACACGTCGTACAGCCTCATCGCGATGTCCGCGAACTGGCGGACGTGCCGGCCCGAGAGCCCGAGCTCGTACGCCACGTCGCGTGCCTGGTACGGCTGGAACCCGATCACGGGATCGGCCTGCGCGCGGACGATCTTCTCGGGCGTGCGCTCCGCGACCTCCTCGATGTCCACGCCGCCCGCGGCGCTCGCCATGAGGGTCACCGTCTTATTGGCGCGGTCGAGGATGAACCCGAGGTACATCTCGTTCGTGATGTCCGCCGCGGGCGCGACGAGCACCTTGTTCACGGGCAGCCCCTTGATCTGCATACCCAGGATCTGCTCCGCGGCCTCTCGCGCGCCCACGGGGCTGTTCGCGAGCTTCACGCCGCCCGCCTTGCCGCGCCCTCCAGCGTGCACCTGGGCCTTGATGACGACCTCCCCGCCGATAGCCGCGGCGGCCGACTCGGCCTCCTCGGGGGTGCTCGCCACCTGGTCGGGGGGCACCGGGATACCGTGGCGCCTGAGTATCTCTCGGGTCTGGTACTCGTGCAGGTTCATGTGTTCCCGATCCCTTTCAAGCTGGCCTGGAGCCGGCCAGAGGTGTCCTGGGGTTCTCGCGCACGCCGGTGGGTATGATAGCCCCGAACCGCCCGCGCTGTCCACTCTCAGGCGAGCGGGAGGGAGAAGTAGAAGGTCGTGCCGTGGCCCTCGCGGCTCTCGAACCACATGCGCCCGCCCTGGAGCCGGACGAGCCCGCGCGCGATGTACAGCCCCACCCCGAGCCCGTCGCCCGCGCCGCGGAAGAAGCGCTCGAACACCCTGGAGTGGTGCTCCGGAGGTATGCCCGGCCCGTTGTCGGCCACCGAGACCACCGCCTCGTCCCCGCTCGTGCCGACGCCCACCTCGACCTCCTCGCCCTCGGGGGCGTGCCGGGCGGCGTTGCTCAGCAGGCTGTGCATCACCTGGGCGATCCGTCGCGGGTCGCAGCGCACCATCACGCGCTCCTGGACGGTCGTCAGCCGGACCCTCGGCGACGGAGTGCCCCGCTCGAAGGCGTCCACCGCGCTCCGCACGACCTCCCGCAGGTCCAGACGCTCGGGCGCGACCTCCACCCGCCCCTCCTCCAGGCGACTGCTCTCCAGCAGGCCATCCACGATCTCGGCGAGCCTGTCCACCTGCTGCAGCACCAGGTCGAGCAGCCTGGCCTCCCTGTCCCCGACGATCCCTCCTCCGCGCGATAGCCTGCGCTGGAGGAGCTGGATGCTCCCCTTGATCGAGGTGAGCGGCGTCTTCAGCTCGTGGGCCGCGATCGAGAGGTGCCTCGCCTCCTCGCCCGGACCGGGCAGGATGGAGAGCACCACGAGATCGGGCGAGTCGGCGCCCGCCCTCACCCAGCTGGCCGTGTACGAGACCCCGCGGCCGGAGAGCTCGGCCCGGACGCTCGTCACGCCGTCACCTCGCTCGTGCAGGCGGTCGAGCGACTCGCGGACCTCGGGGGACAGGAGCCCCGACACGACCTCGGGGTTGGCTGGCAATGGGTCGGGCTGCACGCCGAGCAGGTCCGCCGCCGCAACGTTCAGCCCGAGCAGCCTCCGCTCCGGGTCGAACACGAGCACCGGGACGGGCACCGCGTCGAGTATCTGTGATGGCCAGGGACCTGATGTCGAGTACATCGCAGCCCTCGCAAAGCGCCAAAAGGGCCGGGAAGACCCCGGCCCCCACCCAAGCCGCAGTTCGTATGCTTCGTATGCGAGGTTTGCCGCAATAATGATGCCATGGGCGTTGCACGCTCGGGGAAGGCGGTGGTATCATACGTCCGTGCGGCCGGGAGCGGACCCGGAAGCTCCCGAGTCAGCAGCGAGGAGGGCACTGAGCGACCATGGAGATGTCTCCCGACCTGATCCAGGAGATGGCGGTAAAGGTCTCGCCCTCGCTCATCGAGGCCAACCACATCCTCAGCCTGTCCCTGGCCGAGCTTCGCCAGGCCATCGTCACGGAGATCAACCAGAACCCCGCGCTCGAGGTAGTGGACTACGAGACGTGTCCCGTGTGCGGCGAGCCCCTCGTGGGGGGCAGATGCGCCAACTGCACGAAGGACGAGCCCGAGCAGGACGCGACGAAGGAAGACCTGGAGTCGCTGTACGAGACCTACAACCCGCCCACGCGCCCGTCCGCCATCTCCGAGGAGGACGACTTCGATCCGATGTCGCTCGTCGCCTCCGAGACCCGGATGCAGGACTCCCTGCGCGCGGACCTCCACGCGGTGCTGCCGCAGGCAGACACCCCGATAGCGGACTACCTGATCGAGAGCCTGGACGACAACGGCTTCCTGACCATCCCGGTGGAAGCGATAGCCCGCGAGCTGGGGGTCGACTGCGAGAGGGTGGAGGCGGTGCTCGAGCGGCTGCAGGAGCTCGCCCCCGTGGGCGTCGGCGCGCGCGACCTGCGCGAGTGCCTCCTGCTGCAGGTCGAGTACCTCGAGGAGCAGCAGGAGGTGCCCGAGCACGTCCACGAGATCATCGAGCGCTACCTCGACGACCTGGGGGCTCACAAGTACGGCTACATCGCACGCCAGCTGCACACGACCCCGGAGAAGGTAGCCCAGGCGAGGACCTTCATCAAGGAGCACCTCACCCCCTTCCCGGCGCAGGACAACCGGGGCCGCACGTGGAGGTCCCCCTCGCGCTCGGTGTACGTCGCGCCGGACGTAATAATCGGCGAGAGCGAGGGCAAGCTGCAGGCCGAGGTGGTGGAGGGTCGGCAGTTCGAGCTCAGGCTGAGCCCGACGTACCTGCAGATCGCCGCGCAGCTCGACCTGCGCCCGAACGACTTCTCGGAGGACGAGCGCAGGCACATCCGCGAGTACGTCTCGCGCACCAAGCTGTTCATCTCGAACGTGAACCAGCGGCGCAAGACGATCCACAGGATCGCCACGGCGCTCATAGAGCTGCAGGAGCCGTTCATCCGCGAGGGCGTGCGCCACCTCAAGCCGCTCACCCGCGCGATGCTCGCCGACTACATCGGGGTGCACGAGAGCACGGTGAGCCGGGCGACCGCTGGGAAGTTCGTCATGCTCCCGTGCCGCAGGGTGGTCCCGTTCTCCGACTTCTTCACGGCCTCACTGAGCGTGAAGGACGTGATCAAGGAGATCATCGAGAAGGAGGACGGCCCGCTGACCGACCGGCAGATAGGCGAGCGGCTGCGCGAGCGGGGCATACGGGTCGCCCGCCGCACCGTCGCGAAGTACCGCGCGGAGCTGGGCATCCTCCCATCCACTCTGCGCTGAGCCCCGCCGGGCTCGTGGGCGCTACTCTCCGTAGAGCGCGTACCCTATCACCCCGTCCGGCGCGATGGCCCTGCCCTGCTCCCAGGCCACGGCGAACGCTCCGTCGCCGAGTCTGTCCCGAGCCGCGGCGACGCGCCGCTCGTACTCGGCGTCGTGGATGCGCGGTTGGGGCGCGCCGATCGTGTCGCGCAGGGCAGCCGCGGCCCCGAGCAGCCGGGCCGCGCGTGCCGGGTCCTCGCC
>CADDYR010000262.1 GCA_902810765.1 Chloroflexota bacterium | reverse complement strand
GCTCCCGCCCTCCGAACCTCCTCCCGAGGCGGGTGTCGAGCCCCTGCGGCAGGCTCTCGATCAGGCTGCGAGCCCCGCCCAGCTCCGCGGCCTCGGTCAGCTTCGAACCCTCCCACGTGGCCTCCAAGTTCCCCACGCCGACGTTCTCTCTCGCGGTGAGCTCGTAGCGTATGAAGTCCTGAAACACCACCCCTATCTCCCGTCGGAGGTCCTCCGGGTCGTACTCTCTGAGATCCACGCCGTCGAGCAGTATCCTGCCCTCGGTGGGGTCGTACAGCCTCAAGAGCAGCTTCACGATCGTGGTCTTGCCCGCGCCGTTGTGTCCGACGAGCGCGAGACACTCTCCGGGAGAGATACGGAACGAGACACGGTCGAGCACGGGCTTGTCGGTCCCGGGGTAGGTGAAAGAGACCTCCTCGAAAGCTACGCCAGTCCGGATCGGCCTGGGCACGGGCACGGCACGCTCCGGCAATGGCAGGTCGGGCGGAGCGTCGAGCACCCTGAACAGGCTGGTGAGGAATCCCATGGACTCGGACACGTTGCCGAGGTCGGAGCTGAGGCCCAGTAGATACTGCACCAGCAGCACGACGGCGCCGCCGTACAACATCAGGTCGCCCACCGTGCGCTCGCCGCGAGCGACGAGCACGACCAGGTACACGTACACCCCTCCCGCCACACCCGACGAGAGGGCGCCGGTGAGCAGCATCGAGCCGAGGACACGGAACCTCAGGCGCTCGAGCACGCGAACGGTGCTCGAGTACACGCGCTCGTAGCGATCCGCGAAGAAGCCCCCGAGGCCATACAGCCGGATGTCCTTGGCGGGCTCGGGATCGAGCAGCACGTCCCTGCTGTACTCGAGCCGCCTGGCCTCACCGGTCTGTGTGTAAAGGTGGCCGTAGGTCCGCCTGCCGTACTCCCAGTACCTGGTCATCGAGGGCAGGGTTGCGAGCGCGATCGCGGCCGGCACCAGGGGGTTGAGCCCCACGAGCAGCAGGCCGGTCGAGGCGATCCCGAAGACAGTGAGCGCACCCTGCGCGGTGTACGTGAGCACTTCCAGCCCCCCGCGCGCCGCCCGCTCCCTCGCGCGCTTGAGGTCGTCCACGAACCGCGGATCCTCGAACCGGGCTATGCCCGGCCACCTGTTCGCGGCGCGAATGAGCTCCCCCGACACGTAGCCCGTGAGGCGATCTCCCGCCAGGCTCTGGAAGGTGAAGGCGAACGGCTGGATGAGCTGCCCCAACGCCAGCACGCCCGCCGAAAGCAGGATCCACGCGATCAGCGGCAACCTCGCCGCGAGCGGGTCCGGTGTCGAGGCCAGCCCCAACTCCATCGCCGCTCGGTCGATCACCATCCGCGAGAGCACGAGCCCCACCGGCGACAGGATCGCCTGCAGAGCGGCGAGGACGAGTATACCCACGGTCAGGGCCGGGCTCGCCATCCACACCAGCCTGACGGCCAGCGCGACGAGATGGGCGCCCTCGCGCAGCTTGTCGAGGTAGTCCCGCACGGCCAACTCCTGCCAGGACTCGCGCTAGAGGTCGTGGGGCGCGTCACTACGGTGGATGGCGAGTACCCTGAGCGAGTCGAGCGAGCACACGACCTCTAACCTGGTGCCCCCCGTCGCGTCCTCGTAGCGCGTCACTACCGCTCGCTCCCCATCGGCCTCGACGGCTCGGGCGGGCAGGAGTCGGAGCCTCGGATGGGCGCGCCAGAACGCCCGCACCTCGGGCAGGGAAAGGACACGGCCGCTCATCGTGCTGTCCACCTTCGATCCACAGACGGGGCAGCGGATGTGGATGCCGGGCACCGCCCACCGATCCCACGAGCCACCGGGCACAGGGTCCACGCTCGCCGCTGCCCTGGCCCCGCAAGCGAAACAGGGAAGCGCCCCGTGGGAGAGCCCCTCGCCGAACAGCATCTCGAACCAGGCGAGCAACCGGTTGTGCGCGGCGCGAAAGCTCTTCATGCCACCGAACATCGCGGAGCTGGCGTATGAGGCGACGTTGGCTGTGGGCGCCCTGCAGCACGCGGGGCAGCGCAGGGTGAGCTCGGGGACTCCCTGCCCGAAGCTTCCCAGCAGGCGGCGCCTGCCACAGAACGGGCACCAGATCCTGGTCTCCTGGAAGGAGCCTGAGGACTCAGTGATGAGGCCGAACGCGCGTGCCTCGTCGCGGAGATCGGTCGCGAGGATTCGCCGGAGGGCCAGCTTCCCTCTGTACAGCCTGGCCTCCACCGCTCGCTCGGTGAGGCCCAGGACGTCGGCTATCTCGGCGTGCGACAGCTCCTCCACGTACTTCTGCAGGAGGGCCTCACGGGTCTCCTCGGGGAGCAGCGAGAGCGCCCGGTCCAGCAGAGCGGCCAGGTCGTCACGCTCGAGCTCCAGATCGAGATCAATGTCGTCGGCCTGAGAGCTATCCGTTGCACTCGGGAAGTCCCTGAGCGGCAGCTCGCGGGCTCGGCGGCGCCCCCAGTCCGAGCAGACGTTGCGAGCTATGCCGAGCAGCCACTTCCGGCGAGCACGAGGCTCTCGCAGCTGCTCCTCGCGCTCCCACGCCCTCAACAGCGTCTGATGGGCGAGGTCCTCGGCGGCCTCGGGATTGCCGGTGTACCGGGCACAGAAGCGCACCAGCATCTCGCGCTCTGGCTGCACGGCGTCGTACGCGTTCGGCTCCAAACCGCTGCTCCTATGGCTATTGCTCTCTATCATGTAGGACGCTGCCGGCCACGTAAACCCCACGAACTTTTCTCGCCCCTACCACGATTATGGAGCGCGGACGGGCGCCGCCGAGCCCAGGGGGTATAATCGGGTACGCGCAGGCGAGACGAGGAGTTTCGATGGCCGATCAGCTCAGGGTGGGCGTCATAGGCACGGGCTTCGGGCGGCGGGTGCACCTCCCGGGCTTTCGGGAGCACCCCGACACGACCGTCTCGGGCGTCTGGGGCTCGACGCCCGAGAAGGCGCACGCCGTGGCCGACGAGTACGAAGTCCCGCGCGTGTTCGAGCGGTGGGAAGATCTCATCTCCTCTCCCGAGATAGACCTGGTGAGCATCGCCACCCCGCCGTTCCTGCACTGCGAGCAGGTGCTGCGCGCACTGGAGGCGGGCAAGCACGTGCTCTGCGAGAAGCCGCTGGCGCTGAACGTCGCCCAGGGGCGCCTCATGCGCGATGCCGCTCGCGCCTCCGGGACCGTCGCCGCCATCAACCACGAGTTCCGGTTCCTCCCGGCGAGGGCCTACCTCGCGCGCCTGAGTCACGAGGGCGAGCTCGGCCGGGTCAGGTCCGTCGACGTCGTGAGCCTGTACTCCCGCCACGGCTCGGGCACGCGCGACCGCTGGAGCTGGTGGTCGGACGCCGACAGCGGTGGCGGAATGCTCGGCGCGATCGGCGTGCACTACGCGGACTCGATCAGGACCTGGTTCGGCGAGGTCTCGGGCGTGTGCGCCTGCCTCTCCACCTTCGTGCCCGAGCTGCCGGACCCGACCACCGGAGAGCCCCGCAGGGTCACCTCGGACGACTCGGCGGTACTGATCATGCGGTTGGAGTCGAGTGCGGTCGCCGCGATCCACCTGAACGGCGCGGTGAGGGGCAGCGCGAGCCGCGTCGTGGCGGCGGGCGACAGGTGCATGGTGATGATCGAGAACGACGAGACCGTGTACGAGGTCGGGCCGAACGGGGAGCTGGAGCAGATGGCGATCCCGGCGGACCTCCAGGTGGTGCCGGTCGGCGGTGAGAGGCTGATCGCGCCGTTCGTGAGGCTCGTAACCGAGCTCGTGAAGGCGGTGCGCGGCGAGGAGAGCGCGGTGCCGACGCTTGAGGACGGGCTGCGCGGCCAGGAGGTGCTCGACGCCGCACGCAAGTCGAACGAGGAGCGCCGGTGGGTCGGGATCGCCGAGGTGAGGATATGAGCGACACGGCGACGGAGGTCCGATCCGAGTCCGGTCACGAGAAGGAGCCGGGAAGGGGTTGGAGCTTCCTCGATATGGTGCTCGCGGTCGTGCTCGGCGGCATCGCCGGCGTGATCGCGATCCTCCTGTTCAGGCTGGGTGCCGCGCTCGCGCACGCCCACTTCACCCGCATCCAGACGCTCGCGATAGCCAGCACGCTCCTGTACGCGGGCATCGCGCTCGGCGTGTGGCTGCTCGTGGTCCGCAGGCGGCGTGTCGGCTGGGGCGCCCTGGGGCTCCGACCCGTGAGCCCGGCGTACGGCCTGCTCGCGCTCGGGGCCTTCGTGGCTCTCGAGATCGTCAACGTGATCGTCGCCTACGGGATGACGGCGGCGCTTGGGCAGTTCAAGAACCCGCAGGTCGCGCAGATCACGGCGGGCGGCAGGATCAGCGAATCCGACTTCGTCTGGCTCCTGATAATGGTGGCCGTCGTCGCGCCGATCGTCGAGGAGACGGTGTTCCGGGGCATGTTCTACCGATACCTGCGCGCCCGCACGGGGATCGTGGTGGCGGTGCTGCTCTCCGCCGCGGTCTTTGCCGCCGCCCACGGCCTGCCCATACTGCTACCCCTGCTCTTCACCACCGGGATCGCGCTCGCCATCGTCGCGCAGGTGAGCGACAGCATCATCCCCTCGATGATCGTCCACGGCCTGAACAACGGCCTGTTCACGCTGATCCTGTACGCGAGCCTCCACGCGGCCAGGTAGCCGGCTCGGATGACCCGCGCCATCCCGTTCCTGAGCGCTGAAGAGACGTTGTCCCTGCTGCGCTCGCACGAGGTCGGTGCCGTCGAGCTGCTCGAGCTGTACCTATCCAGGATCGAGCGATTCAACCCCGCGATCAACGCGGTAGTTGCGCTGGACGCCGAGGGGGCGAGGCGCGCGGCCGAGGCCGCGGACCGGGCACTCGCCTCGGGCGGGGGAAGGAGGCTGCTCGGGCTGCCCGTGACCGTGAAGGACTGCGTGGACGTCGCGGGCCTGCCCTGTACCGCGGGGGTCGAGCGGTTCCGCCACAGGCGCCCCGTGTGCGACGCGCCGTCGGTCCAGCGGCTGCGAGCGGCGGGCGCTGTGATTCTCGGCAAGACGAACGTGCCGCCCTGGGCCTCCGACTGGCAGGCCAACAACCCGCTCTTCGGGCGCACTAACAACCCCTGGGACCGCGAGCGGACACCGGGCGGCAGCACGGGCGGAGGTGCCGCCGCGCTCGCCTCCGGCCTCACCACGCTGGAGATAGGCAGCGATCAGGGGGGCTCTATCCGCATCCCCGCCGCCTTCTGCGGGGTCTACGGCCACCGCCCGAGCGAGACGCTCGTGCCGCGGAGCGGCCACTGGCCGGGCTCGGAGCTGCCCAACCCGGCCGCGCTGCTCACCGTGCAGGGACCTCTGGCGCGCT
>CADDYR010000261.1 GCA_902810765.1 Chloroflexota bacterium | reverse complement strand
GGAACGCGCTGATCGAGCGCGAGCGCTTCGTGTCGGGGTCCGTGACCGCGAGCACGAGGAACAGGCCGCCGGTGCCTCCCATGCTGATGAACGCCTTGCGTCCGGTGATCCTCCAGCCGTCCGCCGTCTCGACGGCCCGCGTCCGTATCCCCGCGGCGTCCGAGCCGGTCTCGGGCTCGGTGAGCGCGAAGCCCCCCAGGAGCTCCCCCCCGGCGAGCGCGGGCAGGTAGCGCCGCCTCTGCTCCTCGGTGCCGTGCTCCGCAATGGGGTAGCACACTAGCGAGTTGTGCACGGAGACCAGCACGCCGAACGCCGCATGGTGCCGGCATATCTCCTCGACCACGACCGAGTACGCGACGGTGTCCGCGCCGAGCCCGCCGTACTCCCGCGGCACGAGCAGGCCGAAGAAGCCCTCCTTCGCGGCCCTCGGGAACTGCTCGTGCGGGAACTCCTCCCGCTCGTCCTGCTCGCGCGCGACCGGGGCCAGCTCCGCGCGGGCGAAAGCTCCGGCGCGGTCCCGCAGCTCCTGCTGCTCACGGGTGAGATCGAAGTCCATCCCTGCCTCAGTCGTAGTCGTAGAAACCGTGGCCGCTCTTTCGGCCGAGCCTGCCCGCCGCGACCATCTGCCGGAGCAGCGGGCACGGCCGGTACTTGGGGTCCCCGAAGCCCTCGTGCAGCACCGTCATGATGTGGAGGCACACGTCGAGCCCTATCAGGTCGGCGAGCTGGAGCGGCCCCATCGGGTGGTTCAGCCCGAGCCTGGCGACCTGGTCTATCTCGTCGCGCCCGGCGACGCCCTCGTAGAGCGAGAAGATCGCCTCGTTTATGAGCGGCATCAGGATGCGGTTCGAGACGAAGCCCGGAAAGTCGCGCACCTCGACCGGCTCCTTGCCGAGCCTGCGCGCCTCGGCCACGACCGCCTCGAATGTCTCGTCGCTCGTGTCGTAGCCCCTCACGACCTCGACGAGCCGCATCACGGGCACCGGGTTGAAGAAGTGCATGCCGATCACCTGCGTGGGCCGTCGGGTGGCGCTCGCAAGCGTCGTGATCGAGATCGAGGACGTGTTCGACGCGAGGATCGCGTCCGGATCGCACACGGAGTCGAGCTGCCGGAACACCTCGCGCTTCGCCTCGACGTCCTCGAAGATCGCCTCGACCACGAGCGGGCAGCCGCGGGCGTCCTCGAGCGAGGTCGAGGGGTGGACTCGGCGGACGGCCGCGTCCACTTCCTCGGCCGAAGCGCGGCCCTTCTCTGCGGCGCGCTGCAGGTTCAGGCGGATGGTGGAGAGCCCGCGCTCGAGCTGTGCCCGGTCCACCTCGATCAGGTGCACGCTCGTGCCGGACTGCGCGAAGACCTGGGCTATCCCGCCGCCCATGGTGCCGGCTCCCACGATCGCGACTTCGTCCAAGCCCCCCGTCCTCCCTTCCTGTGCAGGCGGCCCGATTATATCACGGGTCAGGACAGCCCTCCCCACAGCAGCCTGACGCCCGCGAACAGCAGCGCCACCGCGAGCAGCCTGAGGATCAGCTTCCCCCTCACCCGGCGCGACAGCTGCGCCCCCGCCTGCGCGCCGATCAGCACCCCGATGGACAGCGCGATCGTGCGCCTCCAGCCCTCGCCGAAGTCCCCCAGCGCGATGTGCGTGACCGTGCCGAAGAACGAGCTGATGACCAGGATGAAGTGCGAGGTGGCGGTGGCGACGTGCGCCGGGAACGTGAACGCGGTGACGAGCACGGGCACGTGGATGATGCCGCCGCCGATGCCCAGCAGGCTGGAGACGAAACCGACGCAGAACGCGAATGCGAGCGCCCACGCCAGCGGGTACGAGTACAGGTACACCCTGCCCTCCGCGTCCACGACGCGGCGGACGAGGCGTCCCGCCCCCTGGGCGATCTCCTGCCTGCCCTCGGCCCGCGTGCGCTCGGGCTGGGCGAGTATGAACACCGAGAGCGCGATGAGCAGCACCGCGAAGATCACGTCGAAGATGTGGCGCGAGAAGTACCCGACGACGAGCGAGCCGATCACGGCGCCCGGTACCGAGGCCGCGGCGAACATCAGCCCGGAGCGGTAGTCGGTGCGCCCCATCCGCGCGTACGCGATCGAGCCGGACAGGGCGTTGAAGAACACGACCGCGAGCGAGATGCTCGTGATCGTCGCCGGGCTGTCGTGGGGGTAGAGCAGGAGGAGTATCGGCACGAGCACGAAGCCGCCGCCCGCGCCGATGAGCGTCCCGTACGCGCCCGCGAACAGGCCGATCCCGATCAGCCAGAGGTACGGGAGCAGCGTCACCTGTTCAGGTCCTTCCGGCGCGACGTGTCCGGGCCGGCGCCTCTACCTCGCACGCGTGTCTATGACCACCGTGTCGGCGATGACGTCGTGCAGCGACTGGCGCTTCGAGCTCACGAGCGTCATGAACAACCCCAGCCAGAACAGCGTCACTGTCAGGAACTTCGAGAAGAAGCGCTTGGTCGCCTGCCGGAACGACTCGGGCCTTCCGCTCGCATCGGTCACCCTGTAGCCGAGCGCGAGCTTGCCCGGCGTGGCCTGCAGCGCCGAGCTCTCGAAGCCCGTGAAGTACAGCCACCAGAGCACGAGCAGGACGACGAAGCCCCAGAGGCTCCCCAGATGAGCGAACCCGAGGATCGCGGTGAGCGCGCTTCCGAGGAGCACGCACGCCATGCAGTCGAGCACGGCCGCGGCGCAGCGCCCCCAAAGCCCTCCATAGCGCACGGGCACGACCTGCCCGGGCGAGGCGTCCCGCCGCTTCGGGCGCCGCCTGCGCGCCCTCCTCGGGCGGGGCGCGTGCGAGGGGATCGCCACCGCCCAGTCGGAGAGGTAGGGCATGCTGGCGACCTGCCCGAGGAGGAAGAACTCGTCTATGGCCCTGCGGAGGTAGTCGGAGATCGCGGAATAGATCTCGTCCGGCCCGTGGTCGGTCCACAGGCTCTCGGCGTACTCGGCGGTGGCCGACGCCCCGGCGAGGCGCTGGCGGAGGCGGGCGGGCACGGGGCCGTGCCTGCTCTGCTCGAGCGTGATGAGGGAGGCGTTCAGCTGCGCCCTCAGGGCTCGCATCGCCTCGAGCATCGCCCAGGCGTACTCGCGCGGGTAGTAGTCCAGCTCCAGCCACTGGGGCGGCATCGCCGGCAGACTGACGTCGGGGACGTAGTCGGGGTTCGACTCCGCCTGGCGGGCGCGACTGAGCCACACCTCCACGCGCGAGTAGAACGCGACCGCCTGCTCGGCTATCGCGCTCGGTGTGTAGCCGACGGAGCGCTTGCGCGCGCGGAGGTAGGCGTCGAGGAAGCGGTCGCCGAGGCTCTGGAGAGCGAGGGCGTTCCACGCGCACACGGAGAGCACCTGCAGGTCGGGGTCGTGCCAGTGGCCGTCATCCCCGTTCGCCTCGCTCGCGAGCCTGCGCTGCTCGATCCTCCGCATCAGGTCGTAGACCGCGCTGCTCGCTCGCTGGTAGGACCTGAGCAGCTCCTCAGTGGGGTCGGGGCGACCCGAGGCTGTGAGCTTGCCAAGGGACCTGGAGTGGCCCAGCATCGCACCCTCCGTGCAGGTTCGCGCTTCTACTGTCATCGTACCGCATAAACCAAGCCTGTGCTAGGCGCGCCCGGCACCGAAGCCGGGCGATGAGTCCGCCATTTCGAGGCCGAAAGACTCTGTACGATGGGGCGTGCGGGGCAAAGCCTTGTCATACCAAACCCGGGTAATGAGCCTGTCATTCCGAGGCCCCCTACCCCTGCCATTCTGAGGCTGCAGGCCGAAGAATCTGTCCGGAGGCTTTGCCGCGTCCTCCCTTGCAGATCCTTCGCGGAGTTTACCCCTTCGCTCCCGCTCAGGGCAGGCTCTCGGGTCCTTCGCGGAGTTTACCCTCGAGCGAAGCGAAGGGCTCAGGATGACGAGGGCGGTACCGGGATGACAGCGGGCAGGGGTTCGTGGGCGTCGAGCGCGCTACTCTCTCCAGAGAGCCTGCAGGCAGCGGCTCGGCGGGTGCTTGCCGAGCACGTCCAGGATGAAGCGGCTGGCCTCGGCCACCCGGCTCAGCTCCACGCCTGTCCCCACGCCCATCCCGTCGAGCATGTACAGCAGGTCCTCCGTCGCGAGGTTGCCCGAGGCGCCGGGGGCGTAGGGGCAGCCGCCGAGCCCGCCGGCCGAGGAATCGAACGTGCTCACCCCGAGCATCAGCGCCGCGAGGGAGTTGGCCAGGCCCGTGCCCCGGGTGTCGTGGAAGTGCACGGCCACCCGGTCCGGTCCGCCCAGCTCGAGCACCGGCCCGACCACCGCCGGCACCTGGTTCGGCGTCGCCACCCCTATCGTGTCGCCCAGCGAGACCTCGCGAACGCCCATGTCGAGCAGACGGGAGCAGACCTTGCGCACCCTCCCGGGCGGCACCCTGCCCTCGTAGGGACAGCCGAACGCGGTGGAGACGTAGCCTCGCACCGGCACTCCGTGGCGCGCGGCCTCCCGGATCACCTGCCCGAAGATCTCCAGGCTCTCCTCGACCGACATCCTGATGTTGTGTCGGGTGAAGCTGTCGGAGGCGGCGGTGAACACCGCGACCTCGTCCGCCCCCGCCTCGATCGCGCGCTCGAGGCCCCTCGGGTTCGGCACGAGCGCGGAGTAAGTCACCCCCTCCCGGCGCCGGATGCTCCGCATCACCTCGTCGGCGTCCGCGAGCTGTGGCACGGCCCGCGGGCTGACGAAGCTCGTGACCTCGACGTGCCTCAGCCCCGAGTCCGAGAGCAGGTCCACGAAGCGGACCTTGTCCTCGGTCGGCACCGACCCGGACTCGTTCTGCAGGCCGTCGCGCGGCCCGACCTCCACGATCCTGACCTCTCGCGGGATCCGGCCGAACGGGTCCACGCTCACTCCACCTCCGCCACGAGGTCGCCCGCCTGCACGGAGTCGCCCTCGCCGAACGGGAGCCTGACGACGACGCCGTGGCGCGGCGAGACGAGCGCGTGCTCCATCTTCATCGCCTCGAGCACGACCAGCGTCTGGCCCGTCTCGACCTCGTCGCCCTCGCGCACGCTCACCCTGACCACCTTGCCTGGCATCGGTGCGGTGAGCGAGCTGTGGCCGGGGGCCGCGGCTCCAGGCCCCCCGACGGAGTCGGAGCCCGGAGGCGACGGCGGGTCGAGGCGGTACGAGCGACCGGCGACGCTCACGTGGAGACGGCCGTCGGCCTCGACGACCCGAGCGCTGCGCACCGTGTCTCCCTCGCGCCAGCTCACGCGACTCTGCCCGAGGCGCTCGGGGCGGATATGCCTCTCCTCCCCGTCCAGGCTCAGGGTCCACGCGCCCCCCGCCTCCCGGCGCGCACCGACGCACAGCTCGCGACCGTCGTGTCCGA